>DATBBI010000311.1:0-19375 GCA_036271115.1 Trebonia sp. | reverse complement strand
TCGCACGCCTCCCTGGGAGGGCAGGATGATCATGAACGCGGTCAGCGGCAACGGGTCCAGCGCCACCGCGATGCCAATCAGGACAAGATTGAGAACCATGACCGTCCCCCCTCGCCTTGACCTGCCCGAAGGCACCCTAATTCGGTGCCTTAGAGGTCATGATGCGCCGCGCATAGGACGGCCTTCACCATCCGGAATGGATGAAACCGGCCCGGCTGTCGGCGCCGTTCCGCGCGATCTTCAGGCCATGCCGGGCGCCGCGTGCGCGGCAGAGCGAAGGCGGAACGCGGCCGCCATCTCCATCACGCCGAAGATCAGCAGCCAGATGCCGAGGATGATCGCCAGGCCATACAGCGAGAGGCCAGGGTAGGCCAGCACGATGATGCCCGCGACGATGCTGAGCACCCCCATGGCAACGGTCCAGCCCCGCTGCGGCATCTCGCGGTGCGACAGGGCGGTGAAGATCTCGATCACGCCGTTGATGACCCAGAAGATGCCGAGGAACACGATGAGCGCCAGCAGCGTCAGCAGCACGTGGCGGACCGCCCACAGGCCGACGATGATCGACAGCACGCCCAGCAGCGCGAAGAGGACGCGCGTGCCGCCGGTCAGGTCGTCGGTGGCAAACGCCCCGACGAGCCGGAAAATGCCGGAGATGATCAGCTGAATGCCGAACAGCACCGCCAGGACGAGCAGCGTCTCGCTGGGCCAGGCCAGCACCGCGATGCCTGCTACCAGGGTGAGGATGCCGTAGGCCAGCAGCCAGCCCCAGTGCCGGCCGAGGCGGCCGACCATGTCCGCGGGTTCCTGCGCCGTCTGGGTCACAGCGATCTCCCACTCGTCACTTCCGAAAGGTGGCGTCTCACGCGGGCTTTATCGTCACATTGCCTGTTCTTTAAACCTTCTAAACCTTTGGTGGCGGCGCCACTGTCCGCACGGTACGTTGTCGTCAGAGTGAGGGGGAATGAAGATGCCCGTTTTCATGGTGGAACGCCGGTTCGCGGAGGATCTCGAGGCCTCGGCGGAACAGGCCGACCAGATCAACAAGATCAACGAGTCAGAAGGGGTGCGCTGGCTGTACTCGTTCCTGTCCGCGGACAAGCGCAAGACGTACTGCCTGTACGAGGCGCCGTTCGCCGACGCGATCAGGCGGGCGGCGGAGCGCGCGGGACTGCCCGCCGACTCGATCGTCGAGGTCACCGGCGTAGTGCTGCCCAACGGCTCGCGGGCCCGCATTCCCGATGAGGTGTCAGCCGACTAGCGCGACGGGGCGGAGACCGGATCGGAGATCCAGCCCCTGGTCACGGCCAGCGTGGCGGCCTGGGTCCTGTTAGCGGCACCGGTCTTGAGCAGGATGCTGCGCACGTGGTTGGCGGCGGTGTTCTCGGCGATCTTGAGGCGGGATGCGATCTCCCTGTTGCTGCTTCCCGCCGCAAGCAGCCCGAGGACCGCGATCTCCCGTGGCGTCAGCCCGGCCGCGTCCGGGCCATCCTGGCCGCCGCGTTCGTCCGTCCCGGCACCCGGTGCGGCGTCCAGCTGGTCGAGCAGCCGCAGCAGCCGCTCCTGCCCCGTGCTGGCCGCCATCCGCCGTGCCTCCGCCCGCATCTCGGTCATCCGCGTCCGCGCGTCCGCGTCCCCGGCGACCGCGGCGGCGCCAAGATGGGCCGCCCACGCGGTGAGCGTCGAGGCCCGATGGATCAGCGCGCCGAAGCCGGTCGCTTGCGCCAGCGCCGCCGTGAACAACCTGTCCGCCGAGTCGCGGTCCCCCAGCAGCGAGTCGAGCGCCGCGAGATACGTGTCGGCGGGACCGAACACCGCGACGAACTGCCCGGCAATCAGCTGCTTCCCGGAGTACGCGGCCAGCAGCGGCCGTAGCCGCCGCGCCGCAGGGACGTCACCGAGCGCCAGCGCCGCCTCCACGAGAAACACCAGCACCGCGGTCCACTGAGCCCAGGGCGTCTGCCTGGCAGCCGCTTCGTCAACGCGGTCAAGCAGCTGCCACAGCAGGTCGCGGGCATCATCGGCGAGCCCGAGTTCCGTGTACAGCGCGAGCAGCCCCGGTTCCCAGGTGCCTGACGACTGGCGGATGGTGCCGAGCAGCGGCCGGACCTGCTCCAAGCCGCCGGTTTCCCTGCGGATCATGTACATCTGCAGTCCGTACGGGCCCTCGGTGTCGTCCGGCCCGAACGACCGCCCGAGTTCCAGCAGTTCCTCGGCTATCCGCGCGGCGGCGGTGAAGTCGCCGTCGAGGAACGCGTGCGCGTAGTCGCCGGAGTGGCGCATGAACAGCAGGAACGGCTGACCTGTGCCGCGCACCGCGAGATCCAGGTCCGCGGCCGCCGCTGTCCACGCGGCCCGGTCGGCGTGTATGTAGGCGATGGCGCAGCGGAAGACCGCCGAGGTGCCGAGCGCGGACCAGTCCTGGGCCTCCCTGGCGAGCGGGGTGAGTTCGGTGGCCAGCTCCAGGTGCCTGCCGACCGAGTCCGGTCTGGCGCGCTGCCACATCATCGTCTCCAGCGCGTGCCGCAGCAGCTGACGGTCCCCGAGCCGGCGGGCTTCTCCGAGCGCCCGGTCGGCCAGGCGCCGGGAGTTCTCGGCGTCGTCGGTGAACGAGGTGGCACGTCCCAGGCTGGCCAGCGCCCACACGTACTGGGGGCTGTCGAGGTCCTCGGGAACGCCCTCGAGCGCGTGAGCCAGCAGCGCGCGAGCCCGGGTGCCTGGCAGTCCAGGACGCCAGGCCGCGTTCTCGTAGCCGATCGCGGCACGGAGCCTGACCCGCGGGTCGCGGGAGTCGGTCAGCCACAGGTACTGGGTCCGCGCGCTGGCGAAGTCGCCGGCGCGGACATAGGCGTCCGCGGCGTCGAACCACAGCTCCTCGCGATTGGGATCCCATCCCTCGGTCAGGTCGGCGGCCTGGGTATACCAGGCGGCCGCGTCCTCGAACGCCAGGCTCCGCTCGGCCTCCCTCGCGGCGAGCCGCAGGTAGCCCGCCGCGGTGTCCCCGTAGCCAAGGGCCGCGGCCCTCGCGAAATGGTGAGCGAGCTGCCTGATCACCGCCGGCGACCCGGATCCTGAGGCCTGCAGCACCTCCCCCACCCGCGCGTGCAGCCCCGCCAGGCGGGACGGATCGATCAAGTCGAGCACCGACTGCCTGGTCAGGGTGTGCGGGAAGGCGATCCGGCCGCGGCCAAGCTCCTCGCCGTCCAGCAGCCCGAACCGCACGGCGGCGTCGAGCGCCGCCAGCACCGTCGCCGCGTCAGCGTCGCACGCCCGGATCAGGACGCGCACCTCACCGCCGTCGCCAAGGACCGCCGCGGTCTCCGCCACGCCGCGCTCGGGTGCTGCCAGCCGGGACAGCCGCCGCTGCAGCGTGTCCCGGACCGAAACCGGCGCCCTGGCGCCGAGTGCTCGCGTCGGCGGGCCGCCGGCACCCGCGCCGGCGAACGCGTCCGAGCCCGCCAGGTCCCGCCACAGCTCGCGCAGGAAGAACGGGTTGCCGCCGGTCTGGTCGCGGAGCACGGTGGCGTACTCCCGCGCCCGGCGCTCGCTCAGCCTGCCCTCCGTCGTCAGGTACTGGGCGACCTCCTCGACGCTGAGCCCGGCCAGGTCGAGCCGGCGCACGCCGTCCAGCCGGTACAGGTCCGCGATCGCGAAGGTGAGGTCGTCGCTCCGGTCCGGCGCGGTCGTGCGGTGCGTGCACAGCACCAGCAGCCGCGTCGCGGTCCTGGCGGACCGCTGCGCCACGTGGTCGAGCAGCTGCAGGGTGGGCTGCCCGGCCCAGTGCAGGTCGTCCAGGACGCACACCACGGGCCTGTCCTCGCCGACGGCGTGCAGCAGCGCCGTGATCGCGTCGAACAGTTCCCGCCGGTGGTCCCCGCCGTCCACGGCGGGCGCGGGCAGCTCCGGCCGGTGCCGCCAGACCAGCGGCGTCAGCCGCAGCAGCTCCGTCGCCGAGTCGGGCAGGCAGTGGGCGAGCGCGCCGGACTGGGTGCCGCCGAGCAGCTGCTCAAGGCACTCGGCGAACGGCTGGTAGGGACCGCCAGGCTCGGGCGAGCAGGTCCCGAGCAGCACGACGGCACCCTGGCGGTACACCGCCGAGGCGATCTCCGCCGCCAGTCGCGACTTGCCCGCCCCGGGCTCGCCGCCGATGAAGATGACCTGCCGCCCCCCGGCACAGACCGACGCCCATGCCTCTTCCGCGGCGGACGTCTCGGCGGCGCGCCCGACGAACGCGGGAATCGCCGCCCCGGCTGCGCGGATCGGATACGGCGGCGCATCCCAAGCCGCCATGCGCTCAATGTAACCGCGCAGGCCACGGCGGTCGATAGCCAGAATTGGCTAGCCGGCCCTGAGCACGCGGTACCAGGACTGGTCATGACGCGGGCCGGCGCCCGTCCTTAGCGTGAGCCCCAAGCCACGAAAGCATGACAAAGGGGGAACCTTTCATGTCCACCACCGCACTGCGGAAGCTCGTCACCGGACCCGTCATCGGACCAGAGGACGCCGAGTACGAAGACGCCCGCCACGTGTACAACTTCATGATCGACGCCAGGCCGGACGCCATCGTCGGCTGCGCCAGCGCCCAGGACGTGCAGGCCGCCGTGTCGCACGCCGTCGCCACCGGCCGTGCCATCGCGGTCCGCGGCGGCGGGCACAGCGTGCCCGGGTTCGGCACCGCCGACGACGCGATCGTGGTCGACCTGTCCGGCCTGACCCGCATCGAGGTAGACCCCGCGAACCACATCGCACGGGTGGGCGGCGGCGCCACCTGGGGCATGATGAACGACGCCACCATGGCGCACGGGCTGGCCACCACCGGGGGCATCGTCGCCAGCACGGGCGTCGGCGGCCTCACCCTCGGCGGCGGCATCGGCTACCTGACCCGGGCGCACGGCCTGTCCTGCGACAACCTGGTCTCCGCTCAGGTCGTGCTGGCCGACGGCAGCATCGTCACCGCCAGCGAGCGCGAGCACCCCGACCTGTTCTGGGCACTGCGCGGCGGCGGCGGCAACTTCGGCGTCGTCACCGAGTTCACCTTCCGGCTGCACCCGGTGCCGGAGAACATCTACGGCGGGCTGATCCTCTTCGAGCGGGAGGCGGCGGGCGACCTCTTCCGCTACTTCGACCGGTTCATCGACGACGCGCCCCGCGAGTACGGCGGCTACCCGGCCTGGCACCTGGCGCCGCCGCTGCCATTCATCCCCGAGGACCGGGTCGGCGAGCCGTTCCCCGTCCTGGTCTCCTGCTGGACTGGCGAGCACGAGGAGGGCGAGAAGGTGCTGCAGGGCTTCCGCGACGTCGGCGCGGTCATGGCCGAGTTCGTCGGCCCGATCCCCTACACCGCGCTGAACGCCCTGTTCGACCCGCTGCTGCCGCGCGGCCTGCAGCACTACTGGAAGGCGGTCTTCACCGGCGACCTCACCGACGAGGTGATCGCCATCCACGCCGAGCACGCCCAGCGGATGCCGGCCGTCAACACCGCGGTGCACCTGTACCCGGTCAACGGCGCCGTCCACGACGTGGCCCCCGACGCGACCGCGTGGGGGCACCGGGACGCGAAGTACGCCACCGTGCTCGCCGGGATGTGGCCCGACCCGGCGGACAACGCGGCGAACATCGCCTGGGTGAAGGACTACTACGCGGCGCTCGCGCCGCACTCGCTGGCCGGCGGCTACGTCAACTTCGCCTCAGGCGACGACCAGGCGAAGGTCCGCGACAACTTCGGCGCGGGCTACGACCGGCTCGCGCGGGTCAAGCGGCAGTACGACCCCGGCAACGTGTTCCACCTCAACCAGAACATCAGCCCGGCCTGACCGCGGGGGGGCGCGGCCTGCTCTCCTGATCTCAGGCGAGCAGGCCGCGGCCGTACCAGTCGGCCGTGTCGCGGACGCCGGGCAGGGTGAAGAAGTAGCCGCCGCCGAACGGCTGCACGTAGTCGATCAGCGGCTCGTTGACCAGCCGTTCCTGGACGGTCTCGAACTGCCGCTTGATGTCCTGCTGGTAGGCGATGAAGATGTGCCCGGCCTGCAGGTTGCCGTTTGTGTCCACGCCGAGGTCGTAGTTGTACGAGCGCCGGATGAGCCGCTGGTTCGCGGTGGCCTTCGTGCGGGGATTGGCGAGCCTGATATGAGCGTCGAGCGCGATCACGTTCCCCTGCGGGTCCGCTGTGTAGTCCGGCGTGTCGAACTCGGCGTTGCCGTCGAGCGGCGCACCGCTGTCCCTGCGGCGGCCGAACATGCCCTCCTGCTCGTTGATCGACACCCGGTCCCAGAACTCGACGAGCATCCGGATCAGCCGCACCACCTGGTATGAACCGCCCTGCGCCCACGCGGGCTCGGCCGCGTCATCGACCCAGACCAGGCTGGTCGCGAGGTTGCCTGCCGGGTTCGCGGTGCCGTCCTTGAACCCGAGCAGGTTCCGCGAGGTGCCCGACGGGCGCGGCGGTGAGTTGTAGCCCTCCATCTTCCAGCGCAGCGCCATGGCGCCGCGGGTGTGACTGGTGATGTCCCTGATCGTGTGGTGGACCGTGTCCGGGTGGTTGGCGCACAGCTGGACGAGCAGGTCGCCGTGCAGCCAGGCAGGCTCGAACGAGTCGTTGGGGAAGGTGCGCATCGGCGTCAGCTTCAGCGGCTTGCGCGCCGCGAGGCCGTACCTGCCGTCGAACAGGCTGGACCCCGCGGACAGCGTCACGGTCAGCCCGTCGGCGGGCACGCTCGGCCCGAGCACGTCGCTGTCCGACGGCGGCCGGCTCACGCCGAGGTCCGGCGGCGTGCCGCCGGACGCCAGGAACCGCGCCCGGCTGGTGAGCGTGCGCAGCAGGCCGGTCAGCCCTGCCTTGTCGCGTGCCGTGGAGTCGAACGCGGCGACACAGGTGAACGGCTGCTTGGCGGCGGGATCCGGGGTGAGGATCCCGGTCTGGCGCGCACCGTGGAAGGGGTACGACGGCTGCGTGACCTGCCCGCCCGCACCGGTCGCGGCGATGGCGGCCGCAGCGTCGGCCTTCGCGCCGCCGATCAGCACGCCGCCAGCCAGCGCGGTGCCCGCGGCGCCTGATATGGCGCCCCTGAGGAAGTTGCGGCGACTGGTGTTCACGACGGTACAGGCTCCTTCGCTGCTGTCAGTGGGTCGGCGGTACTTCAAGGAGATCCGGAACGGACGCGGCCGACTCCAGCTCCGCTCCGATGGCCGCGTCGACGTGCTCACGCGCGGACTGTGGCGCCGCGCCGAGCGAGGTCCACGCGCCGTTCGCATGCGGCGCTCGCGTCGCGAGCAGGGCCTGGTCGAGCGTGTCCAGCTCGGTGGTGAGGGTGGTGACCAGGCCGGGCTGCCGCGCATCGATCAGCGGCGCCAGGTAGCCGAGGATCGCACGGGTGACCTGGACGTCGGCGTACGTCTGGGCGAACGCGGCGCCGCCGCCCTGGTCGTCAATGCCGGACAGGTGGTCGCGCAGCGCGTCCTCGAGGATCTCGTGCGCGCGAAGGGGCAGGTTCACGGGATCGCCGGCCAGGTCGCCGGATGCCAGGTTCTTCCGCACCGTCGCGACGTTCGTGGCGAGCACGGCGGTGACCTGCTCGAGCTCGGCGGCGCTCTGGCCGTGCCAGAGGCCGTACTCGAGGCGGTGCAGCCCGGTGAAGTCCTTGTCGTTGACGCCGTTCGGGTAGCCGTCAGGCAGGCCGTCGACCGCCAGGCCCAGGTCGCCGAAGCTGTCGTAGGAGGCGCCGACGCGTTCCCAGTCGAGCTGGGCGGCCAGCCAGTCCTGCCTGGCCTTGGCGATGTCGCCGCGCCGCAGGTCGGACTGGATCGCGGTAACCTGCGCCGCGAGGTCCGCGAGCTGGGCGGCGGCGTACCGCTGGTAGCGGTCGTTCGCCGGGGTCAGGTCACCGGCGGTGACCGGCTTCACGGCGACAGGGGCCAGGGTGCTCGCGGTCGCGCCGGTGACCTGGACCGCCTGCGAGACCGTCGCCGCCCGGGAGCCCATGAGGCACGTGAAGGTATAGGTGCCGGCGCCCAGAGTGACGGTGAGCGCGGCGGACGTGCCGGGGCCTATCGTCTCGATCTCACCGACGACCGCGCCGGCCGCGTTGTTGAGGTTGACCTCGCCTGCCAGGCCGGAGTTGTTGGTGACGGTGAACGTGTGCGTGCCTGTGGTCCCCGAGGTCCACTCGGGCGCGCAGCCGGTTTTCGTCACGGTCATGGCCAACCCCCCGGTGGTGGCCGCGGCGGGCAGCGCGGCGATCGTCGCACCGGCCGCGAGGACCGGGACCGCGACAAGAACGCCGGCCACCGCCCACGGGCGGCGTCCGGCGAGCCGCTCCCAACGGTCCGGCCCTGGCGTCTCGGGCGCCTCAGGCGCGGGAGCGGGCTTGGCGGCCGACCCGGCGGTCACGAACAGCGGAATGACGACGGCGAGGTAGGCGAGCCAGGCGGTGACCTGGAGCACGGTCATCTTCGGTGACAGCTCGGTGATGCCGGTGACGATCGAGGCCCACCAGGAGCCGGGGTCGATGTGCGGGGTCAGGTCGAACGCGACCCAGGCGCGACCAGGCAGCAGGCCGGCGTCCTGGAGATCGCCGAGCCCGTAGGCGAGCACCCCGGCGGCGATCACGATCAGCACGATCGCGGTCCTGTTGAAGAACACCCCGACGTTCATCCGGACCGCCCGGCGGTACAGCAGCCAGCACAGCGCGACCGCGGCCGCGATGCCGATCGCGGCACCGACCAGCGGCGCGGCCGTCTGCCCTGACGCGCGGGCCGCCGTCCACAGGAACAGCGTGGTCTCCAGGCCCTCGCGGCCCACCGCGAGGAACGCGGTGAGGGTCAGCGCCCCGGCGCCGATGAGAGCGGCGCGCCGCACCTCGCCGCGCAGCTGCGCGGCGAGGCCGGCCGCGGTGCGCCGCATCCAGAAGATCATCCAGGTGACCAGGGCCACGGCGAACACGCTGAGCAGGCCGCCGACGGCCTCCTGCGCCCGGCTCGACAGGTCGGCGACCGAGAATGTCAGGACCGCGGCGAAGCTGCCCGCCAGCATCACCGCGGCGAGCACGCCCAGCCATATCGGGGCCGTCGAGGCGCGGCCGCCCTCAGGGACGCCCTTGCGCACCGCGGCGAGCAGAATGCTGACCACGAGACCGGCCTCAAGGCCTTCACGCAGCCCGATCAGTAGGTTAGGTACGCTGTCGGCCCAGGTCATGACAACTTAGGTTAGGCTAACCTAAGTTCCGCCGTCTACCTTATGTGGCCGAGCCCACATAAGGGATTTAGGGGCTCGTCCCACCAGGCCTGATGCGCCATCGACTGATCCGCCGCCGGGCCAAGCCCGGTGAGCGCCTTGGCGTACCGCTCATCGGTCAGCGCGATCACCGGCACGTCGGCGCCCGCCGCGGCGGCGACGCTCGCGGCGATGTGCACGTCCTTGGCCAGCAGCCCGAGCGCGAACCCGGTCCCGTACCGGCCGGTCAGCACCTCCGTGTCGAAGATCCCGCTGACGAAGGACCGGCCGGTCGAGGCGTTGACGATATCGATCATGGTCCTGGGGTCCAGGCCGAACCGCTTGCCGACGACCAGCGCCTCAGCGGTCACGCAGGTCGTGGCGGCGGCGATGACGTTGTTCAGCGCTTTCATCGCGTGCCCGCTGCCCAGCCGGCCGGTCGCGAACTGCCTGGCCGGGTCGCCGAGCACGCGCAGCACTGGCTGAGCCGCGGCCACGTCGGCCGGCGCCCCGCCGACCATGACGGCCAGCTCGCCGGTGACCGCCCGCGGCACGCCGCCGGACACCGGCGCATCCACCATCCGCACGCCGAGCGGTCCCAGGCCCGCGGCGAGCAGCAGCGTGTCGGACGGGTCGGACGAGCTCATCTCGACCAGCAGCGCGCCGTCCCGCAGGGCGACGGCGATCCCCCAGTCGAGCATCGCGTCCCGCACGATCGCGCCGTTGGGCAGCATCGTCACCACGAGGCCCGCGGGCGCGAACGCGTCAGGAGAGGCGGCGGCGACGGCGCCGGGATGCTCAGCGGCGAACCGGTCCTGCTTCGCGGCCTCGATGTCGCGGACGACCAGCCGGAAGCCGGCCGCGTGCAGGTTCCTCGCCATCGGCCAGCCCATGTTGCCCAGGCCCACGAAGCCCACGGTCACCTGCTGTTCCGGAACGCTCATCGCTACCGCCGTTCTCTTCCTTGTGCTGTCTTTCGCCTCGATTGTGATCGCCGGCCGCGGGGTTGGCCAGCTACCAGAGATGGCTCACCCGAGGAATGACTCCACTTGGGTGACGAACGCCGCCTGGTCCTGGAACAGGAAGGCGTGCCCGGCGCCGGGGAACAGGGTGAGCCGCGCGCCGGGGATCAGGCCGGCGAGCGTGCGGCTGTTGACGGCGGGATCAAGCTGGTCCGCCGCGCCGTCGGCGATGAGCGTGGGAGCGGTGATCGAAGCGGCCCGCGCCCCGGCCGGGTCCTGGCCGGCCCACCAGGCGTCGATGGCGTGCCCCTGCGCCGCCACGATGTCCGCCGGGACCGCGGGCGCGGCCGGGTAGCTCGAGGTCGCCGCGAGGTAGGCGTGCTGCGCACCGGCCTGGCCGGCGGGGAACAGCACGGCCAGCGCCTGCTGCCCGCCCGTGTTCAGCGCGTTGATCGCCTGCTGGGGCGGGCGTGCCGCCGTCTCGTTGCCCGGGTAGCCGACGCCCAGCACCAGGCAGTTCACCTGGTCCGGGTGCAGCACCGCCAGGGCCTGGGCGATCATGGTGCCCATCGACCAGCCAAGGACGTCCGGCCGGTGCAGGCCGAGCGCGGTGATCAGCGCGCTGGTCTGGTTCGCCATGGCGTCGATGCTGACCGGCGCCGGCAGCGCCGCCGTGCCGCCGAGGCCGGCGTTGTCGAAGATCACCACGCGGTATCGCTGAGCCAGGGCGTTCACCAGCCGCGGGTCCCACGTCTCCATGGTTCCGCCGTAGCCCATGACCAGGACCAGCGGCGGCCCGCTGCCGACGGCGCGGTAGGCGACGGTGCCGAGCCTCGTCGCCACGGTCCGCACGGGGGCCGACGTGATCGACACCCCGCCCGGCACGGGGGCCGTCGAGCCGTGCTCGGCCTTGGCCACCGCCGCGTCAGCGAACGCCTGCACCGTAGCGGGCGACGGGGACCCCACGTCGGCGTAGGTGAGATAACCCTCGTAACTCCCGGCGCGGAAGAGGATGAGGTCGTCGCCGACCGGGATCCCTGAGACCGTGCAGGTCCAGTCGTAGGCGGTGGATCCGCTGCCGACCCTGGGGAAGGAGATCGGCCGGATCGTCACCGGCGACTTCACGCCGCCGACGGTGATCGTCGCCGTCCGGCAGCGCGCCAGCGCGCTGTTGAGGCTCTGCCATTGCCGCTGCGCCTGCGGGCCGGCGGCCAGCACCTCCCCGAGCGACGGAATCGATGTGCCCTGCACGAACGCGGCGCTCGCGAACGTGTATCCCTGGTGATTCGCACTCAGGCCGGACAGGCACGACGCGCTGGTCTGGACGGCTTTCTGGCTGACTGGCGTGGCCGACCATCCCGCGGGCAGGTCGGCGGTCGACAGCAGGCGGCTCTGCTCGGTGTCGCCACCGCCGGATCCGCCGCATCCCGTTGTGAGCAGGGCCGCGGCGGCGAGAATCGCCGGCGCGACCATCATGGCGGCCATCCGGCCGCTGGCAGTCGTTGTCATGCTTCGATGCTGCTCGCGCGGCCCGCGCCGGGTCGATCGTGAGGTCACCCGCGTTGCGCTACGGCTAGCCCGGTACGGCCAGCACGAAATTCCTGATCAGCGCCGCTCCGTGCGTGGTAAGGATCGACTCCGGGTGGAACTGGACGCCTTCGACCGGGGCGCTGACGTGCCGCAGTCCCATCGGCAGGCTCCCGCTTCTTGCTGTTATCACGAGGTCAGCGGGGAGGGTCCGCTCGTCGACGATGAGCGAGTGGTAGCGGGTGGCCTGGAGCGGGCTGGGCAGGCCCGCCAGCACGCCGCCGCCGTCGTGGGTGACCGCGAAAGCCTGGCCGTGCACTGGGCGGGGCGCCTTGACGATGTGCGCGCCGAACGCCGCCGCTATCGCCTGGTGCCCCAGGCAGATGCCGAGCAGCGGGACCACCCCGGCGCAGCTTCGGACCACGTCGATGCTGATCCCGGCCTCGGCGGGGGCGCAGGGACCCGGCGAGATCACCACGCCAGCCGGGGCCGCCCCGGCCACCTGGGCGGCGGTCACCTCGTCGTTGCGGACGACCTCGACCAGGCAGCCCGCGCCGTCCAGCAGGTGGGCGAGGTTCCAGGTGAACGAGTCGTAGTTGTCGATGAGGATCACCAGCGGGCCCGCGGACACCTTCACGGCCCCCTTCACGGGCCGCTTCGCGGGCCGCTTCTTGCTGTTATCAGCGAGCTGGGCGGTCGCGCTCATTGCGTGAGGCGCCGGCGGGGCGAACGGCGGGTCGAGGGGGCGGGCGGCGGGGGTGGCGGCCAGACGGCGAGCCACCGGGCCGGGGGCCCAGGACGTGGCGCGGCAGTCGACGGCCGGGATTCGTCCGGCGGCGACGGGCAGGACGGCGGTGACCGGGAGGACGCCGGCGACCGCGTTGGTCACGAAGACCTCGCTGGCCGCCTGGAGCTGGTCGAGGGTCAGCGGCTTGAAGCCGACCTTGATCCCGCGGTCGTGCGCCGCCTGGATGATCGCGGCCCTCGTGGTGCCGGGCAGCAGGCGGCCGTCCGCTGGCGGGGTGAGCAGCACACCGTCGGCGACCGCGAAGAGGTTCGCCCGGTCGGTTTCGAGCAACTCGCCGGTGTCGTCGGTGAGCAGCAGCTGCTCACCGGGGGCCAGGCGTGCCCGGCGGGTGAGCTCGGCGAGCAGCCGACGGTCCCGGTACTTGTGCGCGCCGATGCCGCCAGAGACGGTCACCGGGCGCAGCGCGACCGCGTCCGGCGGCGCGGTGAGCGGGACGACCTCGACGGTGGCCTGCAGCGGGCCGCCGACCGGGCGGATGGTGATCCGCAGCCGGCCCGTCGGCCGCGCGGCCAGGCACCGGGCCAGGTCGGCGGGCAGCGAGACGGGCAGGTCCTTCGCGTACAGCCGCGCGACGCTGGCGGCCAGCCGGCCGGTGTGGGCGGCGAGCCCGCGGGTCCGGCCGTCGGTAACCGCGAGCGAGGTGAACACGCCGGCGGCGGGGCGCGGCGCGAGGTCGGCGGCCGGTCCCGCGGCTTCGGTGTCCAGGCGGGCGCCGAGCGCGGTGAGCAGCGGGGTGGCCTTAGTGAGGCACTCGGCGTATTCGGCCGCGTCGTCGGAGTCGGCGACGATGCCGCCGCCGGCGCCGAGCCAGACCCGGCCGGCCGCGAACTCGAAGGTGCGGATCGCGACGTTGAGCTCAAGGCCCGCGACCGGCGAGCGGTACCCGATCGCGCCGGTGTAGACCTCGCGCGGCGTGGCCTCCAGTTCATCGACGACCTCGAGGGCGCGCACCTTCGGGGCGCCGGTGACCGAGCCGGGCGGGAAGGCCGCCCGGATCAGGTCGCCGTCGGTGGCGCCGGAGCGGAGCGTGCCGCGCACCGTGGAGACGAGGTGCCAGACGCCGGGGTGCGGCTCGGCACCGAGCAGGCTGGGCACGGTGACGCTGCCGGGGACGCAGACCCGGCTGAGGTCGTTGCGCACCAGGTCGACGATCATCACGTTCTCCGCGCGGTTCTTCGCCGAGCGCTCCAGGGCGGCCCGCTGCGCGTCGGCCTGGTCGAGGTCGGCCTGGTCGCGGGGCGCCGTGCCCTTGATGGGCTTGGACTCGACGGCCCCGCCGGCGCGGCGCAGGAACAGCTCGGGAGAAAGGCTCGCGACCGCGCCGCCGCCCGTGGTGAGGAACGCGGCGTACGGCGGCGCCAGGGCGGCCGCCGCCTGGCAGAACGCGTCGAGCGGGTCGCCGCGGAAGCTCGCCTCCGCGCGCAGGCAGATGTTGGCCTGGAAGATGTCTCCCTGCCCGATGTACTCGACCGCCGCGCGGACCGCCGCCCGGTGCCGCGCGGGGGACGGGACCAGCCGGAAGTCGCCGCACTCGAAGTCGCCGGGGCCCGCGGACGGTGCCGCGGCCCGCCGCGACAGATCCTCGAACCGCTGCTCCATGTTCTCGTGCTCCGGGGCCTCGCCATCGGCGCACAGCGCCTCGAAGAACCACTCCCCCGTCGCCCGGTCCCTGCGCAGCACGTGGTCGTACCAGCCGAACCACCACGCGGGCAGCCGCCGCGCGCCGGCTGGCGGCAGCGCCTCGCCCGCGGCGCTGTATCCCAGGTAGCCGATCCACCCGCCGCCGAACGCCGGGTCCGCGCCGGCACCCAGGTCCGGCACCGCCGTCGCGGGCAGCGCCTCGTCGAGGACGTCGTCCAGCGGCCCGCTCGCGCTGCTGCGCACCAGCCGCGGCCGGGACCCGACGATGTCGCAGCCGCCGGCCCACGTGCCGAACAAGGCCACGGGATGCGGATCCGCCCGGACCAGGCGCAGCACCTGCACGGGCGTGAGATCCCAGTTAAGCGGCCTGCGGACCAGGCGGATGTCCGGCATGCGTAGACGATAACCGGCCCGGTCCAGCGCAGCCTTGGCCCGCACGACAAAAAGGCAGCTAGGGGCGACACCCCGCGCACAGTGCCAGCGGCCGCGCCGGCGGGGGCCACAAGGTAACCGCCGGGCCGCGCAGTGGCAGCCACAAGGCCGCGGTGGCAGCGCCGGTCAGCGACGGCGCCGGAGCGTACCATTAGGGTCACGCAGGCGGAGCCGAGGCACCGGAGGCTGCGATGGGACTGCGAGCGCGGCGGCGGACCGTTGTGGTGTGGCGCGCGTCCCGCGGCCCGGCCGGCAGGTACGGCCTGACGGCGCTCCCGCGGCCCGCGAGCACCCGGCGGCTGCGCAGGCTCCTTCGCCTCAGTGGCCTGCTCACGGCGATCGGCCTGGTCCGGCTGGGACACGCACTGCACGTGCGCTGGCGGCCCCTGCTGGCGGGCGGGGCGCTGACCGTGACGGGCGCCGTGCTGAACGACGGAGCGGGCGCCCTGGTCTTCCTCGTCGGGTTCCTGTTCCTCTTTGCCGCGCTGATCATGCATGTCAGCCCGCCCGCGGACCGCGAGCGGCGGCTGGAGCTGGAGCGCGAGCTCGCGGACTACTCGACCCCTGCCGAGCGGCGCGACCTTGAAGCGATTTTCGACCGGTACTCAGACGGCGACACGAGCGAGCTGCGTGACATCCTCACCAGGCAAGCCGCGGCCACCGACGACAACGGGGTTCCGGGCATCGGGCGGCTCCCTGTCAACCTCCGGTGACGCGGTCCCGGCGGCCTGCCGGTATGGCAGCAGAGGCCGGCGCGCCCAGCGTGACCGGCTGGCGGCACGCGACCTGCTGCGCCAGGGACTCCAGGACCGGCAGCGCGGCCTCGAGAGCGGCGAGGTCGTCAGGGCCGAGCGAGGCGACGCATGTCGCGAGCCTGGTGGCCCCGCCCTGCCGGACGGCGTCCAGCAGCGCCGAGCCCGCACTGGTGATCGCGATGACGCAGGCCCGGTGGTCGGCCTCGTCGGGGCGGCGCTCCAGCCACCCGGAGGCGGCCATGATGTCCACGATCCGCGACATGGTGGACACCTGCACCCCGAGCCTGGACGCGAAGCCGCCGAGCCGCATCGGGCCCGCGTCGGCCAGCACGGCGAGGGCGGTGAGCCGGGTGGGCGTCAGCTCGCCTCGTCCGCCGCCCGCTTTTCCCGCGTCCTTGCCCGCCTGCTTCCCGGCGTGGGCCAGCAGCTGCACCGCCACGCCGAGGCGGCCGGGCAGGTCTGGCGTTGCGTCCGCGTCACTCATCGCTACCGTCCACTATTTGCGTTATACAAACTAAACTTATCCGCGCCGCGCTATGTTCCATAGTCAGCCGGCGGATAACCCTGAAAAGCCAGATATCACACGGTTGTCCCGCATAGCATGCCGGATGGCGGGGAGCGATCGACCTACTGGCGTTCCCGAATATAGGAGGCCGGCTATGAGCAGGCGCCGGCGAATGGCCCTGCGAGTCGGCGTCCCGGCCGTCGCCGTGGTCGTCGCGTTCACGATCTCGCTGGTTGCCGCGCTGTCCAGTTCGGCCGCGCCAGCGAGCCCGTCCGCGCGCCCCACGATCCCCCTGCACCCGCAGCCGGCGCCCACCCGGGTCGTCTCGACCCAGCTGTACTCGCCGTTCACCGGCGAGCCGGTCCGCGCGCTCAAGCCGGTGCTGGCGGTGAAGATCGACAACATCGTGACCGCGCGGCCGCAGACCGGGCTCCAGTCCGCCGACATCGTCTACGTCGAACCGGTCGAGGGCGGCCTCACCCGGTTCATGGCGGTGTTCTCCTCCCGCGTCCCGACGACGGTCGGCCCGGTGCGCAGCGCCCGCGAGAGCGACCTGTACCTGCTGCCGCAGTTCGGCCGCCCCGCGTTCGCCTGGTCCGGCGCGACCCCGCACCTGGTGCCTTTCATCGAGCGGGCGCATATCGCCGACCTGTACGCGCTCCAGGTGAACGGGTACTACCGGATCTCCTCCCGGTTCGCGCCTGAGAACCTCTACGCCAACCCGCGAACCCTGCTGAAGGAGGCGCCGAAGGCCAGCAAGGCCCGCGACATCGGGTTCCGGTTTGGCGCGCAGCCGGCCGGCGGCCGGGCGACCGGGTCGTACTCGGTGAAGTACCCGGCGGCGAGCTATACCTTCCGCTGGTCGGCGAAGGCGAAGCGGTGGCTGACCTGGATCGATGGCGCGCCAGCCGGGGCCACCGAGGGCGGCCAGCTCGGCGGCGCGACCGTGATCATCCAGTACGTCTATATCGGCGCGTCGCGGTTCGAGGAGTACGGCGGCCTGCCGCCGCTGGCGAGGTCGATCGGCTCAGGCACCGCGGTCATCCTGCGCAACGGCCGGGCGTACAAAGTGCACTGGTCGCGGCCCGGCCTGACCAGGGGCACGACGTACACGCTGCCGGGCGGCAAGCGGATGACGTTCGCCCCCGGTCAGGTCTGGGTCGTGCTGGCGCCGGAGAGTCCCGCCAGCTACGTGAACGCCGCGCGGGTCTGAGCGGGACGGCCGGGAGCCGCCACCTTACGTTCAGACGAAAAAGTTATATTGAACGTGATGGAAGTTCATATGGCGCGCGGATGAGTCCGCCCCGCTCCCGGTGGCTGACCAGGCACGTTCTCCTCGACCTCGCGCCGCTGCGCCGCTCGGCGGACTTCCGCGCGCTGATAGCCGGGCTCGGGGTATCCACCTTCGGCACCCAGCTGACCGCCGTCGCGGTGCCGTACCAGGTGTACGGGCTCACGCGCTCGTCGCTGTACGTGGGGCTGGTGTCGCTCGCGCAGCTGTTCCCGCTGATCCTCGGGTCGCTGTTCGGCGGGTCGCTGGTGGACGCGGTGGACCGGCGGCGGATGCTGCTCGTGGTCGAGGCGCTTGGCGCGGTGTCGAGCGCCGGGCTGGCGCTGAACGCGGACTTCGGTCCCGCGCTGTGGCCGCTGTTCGTGTTCCCGGCCGTGACCGCGGCGCTGAGCGGGATGGACAGCTCGGCACGCAACGCGATGGTGCCTGGCATGGTCGGGCTGGCGGCGGTTCCGGCGGCCAACGCGATGTTCCAGGCGCTGTTCCAGACCGGCGGGATCGTCGGGCCCGCGCTGGCCGGGCTGCTGCTCGCGGGGGCCGGCGTGCGGGCGGTGTACTGGATTGACGTCTTTAGTTACCTGGTGGCCCTGGTGTCCGTGCTGGCGATTTCCGCGCAGCCGCCCGCGCGGGGCGCGGCGGGCGCGGCGCCCGTGCGGCCCGGGTGGCGGTCGACGATGGAGGGGCTGCGGTTCGTCCGGCGGTCCCAGCCTGTGCAGGGCGCTTACCTGATCGACTTGAACGCGATGGTGTTCGGGATGCCGCGGGCGCTTTTCCCCGCGCTCGCGGCGAACGTGTTCGGGGGTGGCGCGACCACCGTCGGGCTGCTGTATGCGGCGCCCGGGACCGGCGCGCTGCTCGGCGCGCTGACCAGCGGCTGGGTCGGGCGGGTGCGCCGTCAGGGGCTCGCGGTGATCTTCGCGGTCATCGTGTGGGGGCTGGCGATCGCCGGCTTCGGGCTGGTGCGGTTGCTGCCGTTGGCACTGGTGCTGCTCGCCGTCGCGGGCCTTGCGGACGTCGTGTCCGCGGTGTTCCGCAACACGATCATCCAGTTCGCCGCCCCCGACGCGATGCGCGGGCGGCTGCAGGGCGTGCAGATGGCGGTGGTAGCGGGCGGGCCGCGGCTTGGCGACCTGGAGGCCGGGGTGGTGGCGACGGCGTTCGGCGACACGGTGTCCGTGGTGTCCGGAGGGCTGGCCTGCGTGGCCGGCGCGCTGGTCGTGGCGCGGCTGCTGCCGGGGTTCAGGCACGAGCGTTCGGCTGTGGGTCACTCGGGGCATGATGGGGTCCTCGCTGCCGCTGGCGAGGCTGTTGTGGCGGCTGGGCCTGTTGCGCCGATCAGTCCGGATGATTCCGTTGAGCCGGCTGATGCGGTTGATGCTGCGGAGCAGGAGGCGTAACGGCGTCCTCGCGGTGTTTTTTGGTTTGTTGGGGCGTTAGCCCGCGCCGTGCGGGGCGGCGACCAGCGTGGCCAGCTCCTCGTCGGTGAAGGTCAGGCCGAAGACATCACTGAGCGAGGTGGCGAATTCCTCGTCGGTCAGCATGCGGCGGTTCTTGACGTGGCCGGGCGTGGTGATGGTGTACATCCGGCCGACCAGGGCGTGGACGGCGTCCGGGTAGCGACGAGCGACGATTGGCTGCCAGGTGAACCACGACTCCGGGTAGGTCGCCGTGAAGTGGTTCGACATCACCACGTCCGCCGGGTACACCGGGCGGTCCTCGTACCTGTAGAGCGTGACCCACTCGCCGGCCTGCAGCTCGCGGACCTTCCAGGTTCCTGCGGCGTCGTCGGGGGCTATCTCGTAGGTCCAGCCGTCTAGCTCCTGCGGGGCGCCAGGGTTTGGGTTCCGCAGCGCCAGCGGGCCTGGCGGCGAGTTGCCGAAGCCGACGTCGGCGAGCCAGGTCCCGCCGTCCGCCTCGACGCGCAGGGTCAGGTGCGTGCGCGGACGCACCGGCTCGCCGTCCGGGCCGACCCGCGCGAGCAGCCGGTCGACCGGGTAGCCGAGACGTTCCAGAGCCGCGCCGAACAGCTGGCCTTGCTCGTAGCAGTAGCCGCCCCGGTTCGCGTAGACGAGTTTGGCCTGGATCGAGTCGAAGTCCACGCGGATGCCGCGGCCGAGCATCAGGTCCAGGTTCTCGAACGGGATGGCCGCCAGGTGCGCGCGGTGCAGCGCCGCGAGGGTGGCGTGCGACGGGTCGAGCGGGCCGTCGTACCCGATGCGCCGCAGGTAGGCGTCGAGGTCAAGGTT
>DATBBI010000310.1:0-3147 GCA_036271115.1 Trebonia sp. | reverse complement strand
GGCGCGATGGGGTCGGTGATCGCGGCCGGCACCTCGTACGCCACCCACGGCACGCACATGATCCCGGTGTACGTGTTCTACTCGATGTTCGGGTGGCAGCGGACCGGCGACGAGATGTGGGCGCTCGGCGACCAGCTGGGCCGCGGCTTCCTGCTGGGGGCCACTGCGGGCCGCACGACCCTGACCGGTGAGGGCCTGCAGCACAACGACGGGCACTCGGTGCTGCTCGCCTCGGTATCCGAGGCGTGCGTCTCTTACGACCCGGCGTGGGCGTATGAGGTCTCGGTGATCGTGAAGGACGCGCTGCGCCGGATGTACGACGCGTCGCCAGAGCACCCGGACGGCGAGAACATCTTCTACTACCTCACCGTCTACAACGAGCCGTACCCGCAGCCGCCGGCGCCCGACGTCGAGGGGCTCGAGGAGGGCATCCTGCGGGGCATGTACCGGTACGCGGCCGCTCCGTCAGCGGCCGGGGCCCGGATCCTGGCCTCCGGGGTCGCCATGCCGTGGGCGCTGCGCGCGCAGCAGCTGCTCGCGGAGGACTGGGGCGTGGGCGCGGACGTGTGGTCGGTCACCTCGTGGACCGAGCTGCGCCGTGACGCCCTGGCCGCCGAGTCGCACAACCTGCTGCACCCTGGCGAGGAGCCGCGAACGCCGTACGTGACGTCCGCGCTGGCCGGCGCCGGCCCGGACACCCCGGTGGTGGCCGTCTCCGACTGGATTCGCGCCGTGCCCGACCAGATCTCCCGCTGGGTGCCCGGCTCGTACACGTCGCTGGGCACCGACGGGTTCGGCTTCTCCGACACCCGGCTGGCCGCGCGGCGGTTCTTCCACGTGGACGCGGAGTCGATCACCCTGGCGGTGCTCGCGGAACTGGCGCGGTCCGGCGCGGTGGACCCGTCGCTGCCCGCGCAGGCGATCGCGAAGTACAAGCTGGACCTGCCCGTCTCCGAGGCGCTCAGCTAGCCGCACGCGAGCGGCGGCTCGGTCTGGGCCGGGCCGCCGCTCCGTGACAGGGTGGGGTGATGCAGGCTAAGCGGCAGGCCGCGGCGGGCGCGCCGGACGCGCCCGCACGGGTGCATCCGGAGACGGTGCGGCGGCTCGAGCGGTCGATGGGCGCGCTCGGCACCGCGGCGATCGCGGCGATGGACGAGCGGCTGCCGTGGTTCAGGAAGATGTCCGCCGAGAACAGGTCGTGGCTGGGGCTGGTGGCGCAGGCTGGCATCGCCGCGTTCGCCGACTGGATCAAGCATCCTGAACGGGCCCGTCCCGCTGCCACCGAGGTCTTCGGCACTGCCCCGCGCGAGCTGGCCAGGGCGGTCAGCCTGCAGCACGCGGTGGAGATGGTCCGGGTGATGATCGACGTGGTGGAGCACCAGGTGGACACGCTGGCCGCGCCCGGTGCCGAGGCCGAGCTGCGCGAGGCGGTGCTCGTCTACGCGCGGGAGATCGCGTTCAGCGCGGCGCAGGTGTACGCGCGGACCGCGGAGGCGCGCGGCGCCTGGGACGCCAGGCTCGAGGCGCTCGTCGTCGACTCGCTGGTGCGCGGCGAGGCAGCCGAGACCGCGTCGCTGAACTCCTGGGCGTCCGCGCTGAACTGGTCGTCCTCCCCCGTCGCGGTCATCGCGGGCAGCATCGACGGCGACGAGGCCGAGCCGGTCATCGAGGAACTGCGCGCCACCGCCCGCCGGGCCAGGCTGGACCTGCTGGCGGGCGTGCAGGGCAGCAGGCTGATCGTCGTGCTCGGCGGCACCGACGACCCGATGGCGGCCGCGGAGCGGTTCGCCGGCCGGTTCGGGCCGGGACCTGTCGTGGTCGGGCCGCCGGTGCGGGACCTGCGCTCGGCGTCGGTGTCGGCCCGCGCCGCGCTGGCCGGGCTGCGCGCCGCGCCCGCCTGGCCTGACGCGCCCCGTCCGGCCAGCGCCGACGAGCTACTGCCCGAGCGGGCCCTGGACGGAGACGCCGCCGCCGTCGAGGCGCTGGTCGAGACCGTGTACGAGCCGCTGCTGGCGGGCGGCACCGCGCTCCTCGACACGCTCACCACCTACCTGGAGCAGGGGTCGTCCCTTGAGGGCACGGCCCGGATGCTGTTCGTGCACCCGAACACGGTCAGGTACCGGCTGCGCCGGGTCACCGAGCTCACCGGGTTCACTCCCGCGGTCGGCCGCGACGGCCACACCCTGTGGACAGCCATCGCCCTCGGCCGCCTCGCCGCCCGCCGCGGGTAACGGCGCGGTGACGCGCAGGTGAACGCTTTTTGGAGGAAAGCTACAAATATTCTTCGGGTAACTTCGTGTCGTTCGGTATCGGAATAGCGGACCTCTACAGGGCAAGGTTAACAGCGTGCTTATTTTCGCCTCGCCTGGGCAGGGTGCCCAGACTCCGGGCTTCCTCTCACCCTGGCTTGACATCCCCGGCATCGCCGACCATCTCGGCGCCTGGTCCGAGCTCGCCGGCCGTGACCTCATCAGGCTCGGCACCACCGGCAGCGCGGAAGAGATCACCGACACCGCCGTCGCCCAGCCGCTGCTCGTCGCCGCGGCCCTCGCGGTCGCCGGGCTGCTCGGCGAGCCCGACGCGGCCGCAGGGCACAGCGTCGGCGAGCTCGCCGCCGGCGCGATCGCCGGCGTGCTCAGCCCGGCTGACGCGATCCGGCTGACCAGGGTGCGCGGCGAGGCCATGGCGGCTGCCTGTAACGACGAGGCCACGGGCATGACCGCGGTGCTCGGCGGCGACGAAGCCGCCGTGCTCGCCGCCATCGCGGAAACCGGGCTCACCCCGGCGAACGTCAACGCCGCCGGGCAGATCGTGGCGGGCGGCACCCTCGAGCAGCTCGCGGAGTTCGCGGCGAACCCGCCGGCGGGCGCGCGGCTGCGGCCGCTGCGCGTCGCGGGCGCCTTCCACACCAAGCACATGGCCCCCGCGGTCGACGCGCTCGAGCGGGCCGCAGCGCAGACCATGGTCAAGGACCCGGCGATCACGCTGCTGTCCAACGCGGACGGCGCGGTCGTCACGTCGGGGGCGAACTGGGTGGAGCGGATCGTCAACCAGGTCGCCAACCCGGTGCGCTGGGACAAGTGCATGGAGACGATGTCCGACATCGGTGTCACGGCGATGATCGAGCTGCTCCCCGGCGGCACGCTG
>DATBBI010000309.1:0-14678 GCA_036271115.1 Trebonia sp. | reverse complement strand
ACGCTACCTGTGACGGCCTGCCTGGTGTGCGGGCGCGCGAGGGCGCGCGACTGACGCCGGCAGATCCTGCGGGCGTAGCTCAATGGTAGAGCCCCAGCCTTCCAAGCTGGTCATGCGGGTTCGATTCCCGTCGCCCGCTCCCCCAGCTCACCTACTATTTTCTTGGCCCCGGTCTCACGCTGCCTCGGCTGCCCGCCCTGGACAATGGGAAGGGCGCGGGGCGGGTTGTCAATCGCGGAGCATGCTGTCGTAGACGGCGATGAGTGCTGCCTGCTGGTCGGCGCTGAGCCGCCGGTCGGCCCGGATGGCCGACTTGACCCGCTCGGTCATTTCGGCGTCGCCGGCGGCCTGGTCGTCTTGCTCGAGCAGGCCCGCCTGCGTGAGCAGTGTCTGCGCGGACACGTTGAGGGCTTCGGAGAGCAGTTTCAGGACGCGTACCGAGGGCTGGTGCAGGCCGCGCTCGACCTGGCTCAGGTAGGGATGGGAGACCGTGGTCATCTCGGCGACTTGGCGCAGGGACAGGTGGGCCAGCTCGCGCTGGCTGCGGATGAACGCGCCCAGCGCTTCGGCCTGGGCGGCCCACGGATCGCTCATATCCACCTCCGTCCGCTGAGGATAGTAGTCGACGCACAGCCCCGGGTACGGGGCTGTGCGCCGGATGACGGGCCGGGCGGCGGGCTACTTCGCGGCCGCCGCCGGCTTCTTGGCCGACTCGGCCGGGGCCTGGCCGGTCACCGGGGCGGTGACCTTGATGACATCCTCGGCGAACTTGCGCTGCGCGGCCAGCAGCTGGCCGGCGAAGTCGAAGGCGTCCGCGACCACCACGCCGGGCGTGGGCAGCTTGTCAGCGAACGGCACAGCGGAGACGGGCAGCGACGGCGTCAGCGAGGCAACGGCGTCGGCCCAGATCCGCAGCGCTTCCACCACGGCGTCCTGGCCCTTGCTGATCGAGTCGAGGAACTGCGCCTGGATTTCCCTGGTGGCGGTACGGGTGTCGGTCATTGGTCTGCTCCTTAGCTGGCTGTTGTGGTAACTATATCAAACATGCCGGCTAGTTTGCCAACCAGTGTCCCGTGTCAGCCCCGGACGTATGAGCCGGGCGCCGCGCCGAGCGCCGGGTAGCGCCGCGATCCCATGGGAGGCGGGCCGGCGAGATCACCGGCCCTGGCACCCGCCCAGGCGGCCCAGTCCTCCCACCACGAGCCGGGGTGCCGCTGCGCTTCTGCCCGCCACTGCGCCGGGTCCGGCGGACTGGCTTCGGCGGTCTGGTACCAGGACTTCGGGCCGGGCGGGTTCACGATGCCCGCGATATGACCGCCGCTGGACAAGACGTAGCGGACGCTGCCGCCGAGCAGCCCGGTGGCCTTGTAGGACGATGTCCACGGCACGATGTGGTCGTTGACCGCGCCGACGATGTATGCGCCCTGCTTCACGTCCGCCAGCTGCAGGGTCTGGCCGGCGAGCTCCAGCCTGCCGGTGGCGAGCTCGTTGCGGCCGTACAGCGAGCGCAGGTAGAACGAGTGCATGGCGGCCGGCAGCTGCGTGCTGTCGGCGTTCCAGGCCAGGATGTCGAAGGCCGGCGGGCGCTGGCCCATCAGCCAGCCGGACACCACGTAGCTGAACAGCAGGTCGTTGGCCCGCAAGATGTCGAACGTGACCGCCATCTGGCTGCCGGACATCACGCCGCTCCGTGCCATCTGCCGCTCCATCCGGGCGACCGTGCGCTCGTCGGCGAACGCGCCGAGCACCCCCGGCTCGCTGTAGTCCAGCAGAGTGTTCAGCAGCGTGACCGTGCCGAGCCTGGCATCCCCGGCCTTGGCCAGGTACGCGGCGAGCATGCCGGTCAGCGCGCCGCCCAGGCACAGCCCTACGATATCGACGGCGGGCGCGCCGGTAATGTCGCCGATCACGTCCAGCGCGGCCCGCGGGCCGTGGATAAGGTAGTCGTCTAGGGTAACGCCGCTCATCGAGGGGTCCGGGTTGCGGTATGAGATCGCGAAAACCGTCCGCTCGTGCGTGACCGCCCACTCGATGAAGCTCCGCCCGGGCGCCAGGTCCATGACGTAGTACTTGTTGATCCACGGCGGGCTGGCCAGCAGCGGGGTGGCGTGCACCTGCCCGGTCTGGGGGGCGTACTGGATCAGCTCCATCAGCTCGTTGCGGAACACCACCTGTCCCGGTGTCGCCGCGAGGTTGCGGCCGATCTCGAACGAAGAGGTGTCCACCTGGCGCGGCCGGCCGCCGTTGCGCACCAGGTCGCTGGCGAAGTTCCGCGTCCCGGCCAGCACGCTGCCGCCGCCGGTGTCGAACGCCTTCTTCAGCGCGGCCGGGTTGCCCGGCAGGAAGTTGGTCGGCGCTAGCGTGTCGAACGCGAAGCCCATCGCGAGCCGCGCCTTCTGATCCCTCAGCGGATCGCCGCGCCCGGCATCCAGCAGGTCCTCCCCCAGCCGCCGGGTCGCCAGGTAGGCCTGCCGCAGCGCGAAGTACGCCGGGTTGCCGACCCAGGCCGGATCGGCGAACCGCCTGTCTTTCTCATCGAGCGGCACCGGCGGCGGCGTATCGGCCCCGGCCCAGCGAGCCAGCGCCACCGGCCCCGCCATGGCCATCGCCGAACCGAACCGCAGCCACGCCCGGCTCGCCTCGGCCGGGCGACCCGCGGCCCGCGCGAGCGCCGTCAGCACGGACGTGCCGAAGTCGGCCGGATCCAGCCGCGCGAGTAGCCCCATCTCCGGGCCGAGCGCCTCACTGGCCTGTGCCCCGGCCTGCCACGCTGATTCCTGCTCGCTCACAGTGACCTCCCCCATGCGGTCCGTCCAGCTTCGTCGCCCGTATTGTCACTCGCCCGGCCCGCGCTGCCAAGCCCGCCCGCCTGTGTGAGGTCATGTCCTCCGCAGCAGCGCCAGCTTTCCGGTGACCTGCCGTCCGGCCGGCGCGGTCAGTGCCTCGGCGGGCGCGGACGTGCGGGCCGCAATGCGCTGATCAGGCCCGCGGGTGGCGGGGAGGTAGATCAGACTAGACCTCAGCAGGTCCGGACGTGCGAGGGAGTGGAGGCCAGGCCATGCGCGCCGCCGTTGTCACGCGCTTCGGGGGGCCGGAAGTCTTTGAGCTGACCGAGCTGCCTGACCCGGTCCCGGGGCCGGGCCAGGTGGCCATCGATGTCACATATGCCGCCGTCGGCCTGGTCGACATCTACATCCGCCAGAGCCTGTACAAGGACCGCGCTGGCCTGCCGCAGCCGCCGTACGTGCCCGGGCTGGAGGTAGCCGGCACCATCCGCGCGCTGGGCGACGGCGTGGAGGGCTTCCACGTCGCCGAGCCGACGGTGACCTTGTCGGGCACGGGCGCAGAAGGGGGCTACGCCCCGGTGACCGTGGTGGACGCGGCGATGACCATCAGCCTGGACGGCACCGGGATCGGTCCGGCAGCAGCCGTGGCGGCCGTGCCCAACGCCGCGACCGCGTACGCGGCACTGACCGTGGCACACCTCAAACCGGGCGAGCGGGTGCTAGTGCACGGCGCCCTGGGCGGGCTTGCCTCGGCATTCCCCCGGAGTGGCACGCACCCTGGGCGCCGCTAGCGTAACCGGCACCGCCCGCAGCTCCTCGCTCGCCGCGGCATGGGCCTCAGCCCTGCCCTACGACGAGGTCATCGCGAGCGAAGACTTCCTCGCCGCCCTCGGCGGGCAGCGCTTCGACGTCGTGATCGACCCGGTCGGCGACCAGGTGCGCACCGACAGCCTCAAGGTAATAGCGCCGCTGGGCCGGATGCTGCTGGTGGGCAACGCCAGCGGCGACTGGCAGCACACCGTGGCGACCAACAGCCTCTGGCTCGGCAGCCTCGCCATAGCCGGATTTTCCTCCGGCTACTATTTCCCGGCGCATCCCGAGCAAGTCCGGCCCGCCGTCCAGGGCGCCACCAACGCCATCTCGCAAGGGCTGGTGGACATCAGGACCCAGATCTTCCCGCTGGCCGAAGCCGCCGAGGCGCACCGCCGCGCAGAGAACGGCTCACTTGGCGGCCGGATCCTGCTAGCACCCTGACCGTAAGACTGGGACTCAGGGTGCTGGCCTCAAATATAATGAGTTCAATTGTTGAGTTAAGAGATCGGCGGAGAGTCGATAGATGTCCGGGCAGGAGTCCATGGGCCCATTTCCCGCGCTCGGCGAACATAAGGAAGCGATCCGCCCGGAATTCGGCGCAACGCGGACGGGCCTGCCGACATGAGCGAGATCGCCGGACAGACGGAGATGCTGCTGCCGGGACCGGCCCTCGCCCTTGGCGCGCTGCTTGACGTGCCCGTACCCGATCTGGACAACGGCGCGGGCCTGCCGCTGCTCTGGCACTGGATATACCTGCTCGACCGGCCCGCGCAGGCCGACCTCGGACCGGACGGTCACCCCGTGCGCGGGACGGTCCCTGCGCCCCCGGGACTGGGTCAGCGCCGGATGTGGGCCGGCGGGCGCGTCCGCGCCAGCGGAGAACTCCGGTGCGGCTCACTCGCGACCAAGCGCACCAGTGTGGTGCGGGCCCGGGATAAGCAGGGGCGCTCCGGCCCGCTGACATTTGTCGTGGTCCGCCACCAGATCTCGCAGCACGGCCGCGTCGTCATCGACGAGGAACAGGACATCGTGTACCGGGATGCCGCATCCCCCGCGGGCGCCGTCCAGGCTTCAGCGCCCGCGGATAGGGGCCCGCACATCCCCCCGGGCGACGGCGAGCGCGCGATCGAGGTCTCGCCCACCCTCCTGTTCCGCTTCTCGGCACTGACCTACAACGCGCACCGCATCCACTACGACCGCGACTACGCGCGTGACGTGGAAGGCTACCCCGGGCTGCTCACCCACGGGCCGCTCCAGGCAGTGGCCATGGCCGAAGCCGCCCGGGCAGCGGCACGCAGGGGCGATGAGGATCGGGGGGACCTGCTGTTCCATTACCGGCTAACCGCGCCGCTGTTCGACCACCAGGGCATGGTGGTCGGCGCGTCGCAGGAGCAGGACGCGATCGTCACTGCCGTGCGAGACATCCACGGCCGGCCGACGGCCGAAGGCCGTCTCACCCGCGAACCGCACGCGTCAGACCGGCAACGCCGATAATTAATCATGCTCGAGCAGTGTGCTGTGCTGGACTGGGCGGCGTCCGGGGCGATGGCGCTCACCGGTCAGCCGGGCGGCGCGCCAGTGACGTCGCCAGCGCCGCTCCTGACCATGCTCGCGGCGGTCACCGAGCAGCTTGCCCGCGCGACGGGAGAAACCGGGAACCCTGTGCGCGCCAATCCGGCGGAGCTGATCACCGGCCGGGCGGCCCTCATGGGCTTGCGCCGAGGGGGGCAGGTTTCTGCGGGAGGGTCGAGTTTCCTCTTGCGGTCGGCGGACGGCTGGTGCGCCGTTTCGCTGAGCCGGCCAGACGACCTGGCGGCCGTCCCCGCGATTCTCGGCGCCCTGGGGTTGGACCCGGGCGACCCGAGCAGGGCCAGCCTGCCCGCTACCATGCGAAGCGCTCTGGCGGCGGTGGTGCTCACCCGCCCGGCGGAGGATCTCGTGGCGGCGGCGCAACTGCTCGGCGTTCCCGCCGCCGCCCTGCCGCCGACCTGCCGGGCGCGGGCCTCGCGGCCGGCGCCCGAGCCGGACATGGACCAGAGCGGGCGCTCGTGGCAGGCCACGCGGATCGCGCCGCCGTCATCGTCCGCCAGGCTGGCGGGCGCGGTCGTCGCCGATCTGTCATCGATGTGGGCGGGGCCGCTATGCGCGCGGCTGCTCCACCTGGCGGGCGCGGACGTCATCAAGGTGGAATCGCCGGACCGGCCAGACGGGGCGCGCGCCGGCAACCGGGAGTTCTACGACTGGCTGCACGCCGGGCATCGCAGCCTGGCCGCAGACTTCACGACCGCGGACGGCCGGGCGGCCCTCAAGGCGCTGCTCGGCGTCGCGGACATCGTGATCGAGGCGTCCCGGCCGCGCGCGCTGGCGGCGCTGGGCCTGGCCCCGGACATGATCCCGCACCCTGACGGCCAGGTATGGCTCAGCATCACCGGGTACGGGCGCGCGGCGCCGGAACGGGTGGCATTCGGCGACGACGCCGCGGTGGCCGGGGGGCTCGTCGGCTGGACGGCCGGCGGCTCAGCGCCGGAGCCGGTGTTCTGCGCGGACGCGATCGCGGACCCGCTGGCCGGCGTCTGCGGCGCGCTCGCGGTCGCGCGCTCGGCGGCGGCCGGCGGCGGCGAGCTGATCGACCTGTCCATGCGGGAGGTCGCCGCCGCCTTCGCCGCGGCGGCCCCGCCGGCGCACGGCCCGCACGAGGTCCGCCCGGACGGGACAGTGACCTGCCCGCTGACCGGCCGCCAGCAGGCCGTGCTGCTGCCGCGCCGCCCCGCCCCGCCGGTGGGCCCGGCCGCGCTGCACGCCGCGGACCTCGGCGCTGACACCGGCGCGGTGCTCGCGTGGCTCGCCGGCCGGGCCGCCGCATGCTGATCCGCAACGCCCGCGTATGGCCGCCAGGCGCCCCGCTGGCCACCGACGCGGCGCTCGCGGACCTCCCGCTCACCGACGTGCGCCTGGCCGGCGGCCGGATCGCCGAATGCGCGCCCGGCCTTCGGCTGGCGCCCGGCGAACCAGACATCAACGCGGGCGGCGGGACCCTGCTGCCCGGCCTGCACGACCACCACGTGCACCTGCGCGCGCTCGCCGCCGCGCGGACCAGCATCGCTGCCGGACCGCCGAGGACCAGGACCGCCGCCGACCTGGCGGCCCGGCTGCGCGCCGCGGACGCGGAACTGCGGCCGGGCGCGTGGCTGCGCGCCGTCGGCTACCACGAGTCGGTCGCCGGACCCCTCGACCGCCAGGTTCTCGACAGGCTGCTCCCGCACCGCCCGGTACGGGTTCAGCACCGGACCGGCGCGCTGTGGATCGTCAACTCCGCCGCCGTTGCGCGGCTGGGCCTGGACGGGTGCGAGCTGAGCGGGGTGGAACGAGACGAAGCCGGCCGGCCAACCGGGCGGCTCTGGCGGATGGACCGCTGGCTCGCGGACCGTGTGCCCCCCGCCACCGGGGACCTCGCGGCGGTGAGCAGGGCGGCGGCGGCGCTCGGTATCACCGGCTTCACCGACGCCACGCCGGACGCGACCGCACGCGACCTCTCGTCGCTGGCCGAGGCGGGACTGGCGCAGCGCCTGCTCTGCATGGCACCCCCTGAGACCGGGCAGCCAGCGGGAAAGATCAGCCTCGGCCCGGTGAAGATCCTGCTCGACGACACCGCGCTGCCACCGCTTTGCGACCTCGCCGACCGCGTCCGCGCCGCGCACGCCGCCGACCGGCCGGCCGCGGTGCACTGCGTGACCCGCGTCCAGTTCCTCCTCACGCTCGCGGCGCTGGATGCCGCGGGCCGGCTGCCCGGCGACCGGATCGAGCATGGCGCGATCATCCCGGCCGAGTCCCTTCCGGACCTGCGCGGGCTGACGATCGTCACGCAGCCTCACTTCGTCGCGGAACGCGGTCCGCAGTACGCGAGCGACGTCGCGGCCGACGACCTGCCTGACCTGTGGCGGCTGCGCTCGCTCGCCGACGCGGGCGTGAGCGTCGCGGGCGGAAGCGACGCGCCGTTCGGGAACCAGGACGTGTGGGCCGCCATGCGCGCCGCGGTCCGCCGGCCGCCGCTGTTCCGTCAGCAGGAGGCGGTCTCGCCCGCCCGGGCACTATCCCTGTTCCTCGGCGTGCCGGCCTGGCCGGGCAGGCAGCGGCTCGTTGCCCCGGGGCACCCGGCCGACGTGGTGCTGCTGCGCGCCGGCCCTTTGGAGGCGCTGGACTCGCTCGCCTCCGACCTGGTGGCGGCGACGTTCGTCGACGGCGAGGTCAGCTACGCGCGTGGCACGGGAACCGGCTCGCGATCCGGCGGATCCAGCACCGCGACGAAGTAGCCGACTCCCAGCGGGGCGTCCGCGTAGAGCACCCGGCCGGCCGGGCCGCTGGCGGTACCGGGAGCGCTCATCGCGCCGGCCAGCACCTGCCACGCCGCGCGGCCGGTCGCCAGCAGGTCACGCGCCAGGTCAGGGTCGAGGCCCGTCAGTGCCGCCATGTCCCCCTCCCGCAGCGCGCGCTCCACGGACGCGTCGAACGAGGCGGCCCGCGGGTCGAGATACCCCGGGGCGGCCACGCCACGCCGGGCGCTGCCATCACCCATCGCCAGCAAGCCGACTCGCGGGGCGAGGCCCGGCAGCGACGCACCAACTCCCAGGCACTCCGCGGGCGGCGCCTGCTCGTCCACTGCCTGCAGTACCCGCGGCCCGGCGTAGCCGGCCGCGTCGAGCAGCATCGCGCCGAGTCCCACCGCGAGCGGCAGCCCCGGCTTACCGCCCGTGCCCAGCGCCGGCGCGTAGCCGGACAAGTCGAGCCGGTCGTCGGGATCCCAGGTCGCCGTCGCCGCGCCGGCTCCGGTGACCACCACCACGTCCGGGTTCGCGGCCAGCAGCCGGGCGACCGCTGCCGCGCAGGCGGTTCGCAGCCCGGGAAGCACGTCCGCGCGCCCGGCCAGCTCCGCGGCGAGCAGCGGCGGGGACGGGCAGACGGCGGCGCGGATGACCGACGGCGCCCCGCGGTTCACGCCAGTCCCCGCACCATACGCGCCGGGAGCAGGTCGCCGCGGATCGCGGCGACCATGTCCAGGGCCTGCCGGGTCGGCGCCACGTCGTGCGCGCGGAAGATCCTGGCGCCCAGCCACGCGCCCACGGCAGTCACCGCCAAGGTCCCGGACAGCCGGTCCCCGACGGCGGCGCCGAGCGTCTCGCCTACGAAGTCCTTGCGGGAGGCGGACATCAGCACCGGCCAGCCGGTCGCGGTCAGCTCGCCGAGTCGCCGGGTGATCTCCAGCGAGTGCCAGCTGTTCTTGCCGAAGTCGTGCGCCGGGTCGATGACGATCCCGGCCGGGTCCACCCCGGCCCGCAGGGCCCGCTCTGCCAGCCCCAGCACCCGGTCCAGCACGTCGGCCAGCACGTCCGGGTACGACACGCGGAACGGGCGGGTTCGCGGCGGCAGCCCGCCCGCGTGCGAGCACACCAGCCCGGCACCGAACTCCGCGGCCACGTCGGTGAGCTCGGGGTCCCAGCCGCCCCACGTGTCGTTCAGCAGGCTGGCGCCGGCCTCGCACGCCGCGCGGCCGACCTCGTGCCGCCAGGTGTCCACGCTGATCACCAGCTCCGGGTAGGCGGCACGGACCGTGGCGATGAACGGCACGACCCTGCGGATCTCCTCCGCCACGGTCACCTCGTCCGCAGGCTTAGCCGGGACACCGCCGACATCGAGGATGTCCGCGCCCTCGGCCACCATCTGGTGCACGCGCTCCAGCGCCGCACCCTCGTCCCAGGTCACCCCGGGCAGGTAAAACGAGTCCGGGGTCCTGTTCACGATCGCCATCACCAGCAGCTGCCCGGGCGAGAACGACCGGCCGCCCAGCACCAGCGGCCCGGGCACGCGCGTGCCCGGCGCGCCGCTCACCCGGCCGCGCTCCGCCGCAGCGAGCCGGCCGGCGGCCGTTCAGCAGCCGGGACCGCCCGCGGCTTCGGCCGCAGCGCCCCGTCCTCGCGGACGAACTGGCAAAGTTCCGTCCCTGCGGGCCGCGGGTCAGCGGCACCGGCGCACAGCACATCGGCGCCGGGCAGGCGCCGCCGCTCGGCGACCAGCAGCAATTCGGCCGCCATGACCGCGAGGTCCGCGTCCGGCTGGTTCCTGTGCGCGCGATCCCCCAGGTCAACCTGCGCGATCGCGCCGGTGCCGTGCCGCCGCGCGGTATCGATGAGCACGGCCAGTTCGACACCGTAGCCGACCGGGATCGGCAGCGTCTCCAGCAGCGCGCGGCTGGCCGCCCACTCCCCGGCCAGCGGCTGGGCCACCCCGGCGAGCTCCGGCCACCACAGGTTCAGCAGCGGGCGCGCCACCAGCTCCGTGACCCGGCCACCGCCAACCGGGCCATCGGCCGCCCGGTCGTAGCAAGCCTTGACCAGCAGCGTCCGCTGGGCGGGATCAAGCAGCGGGCCGAGCAGCCCGGTAATGAAATGCGTGCCCCACCGGGTGAGGTCCGCGTCCACGAACACCACGATGTCACCGGTCGTGACCAGCAAGGACTTCCACAGCGCCTCACCCTTGCCCGGGTACGCGCCCAGCTGCTCAGCCACGTCGCGGCACCGGTACACCGTCGCGCCCGCCGCCGCCGCCACCGCGGCCGTGCGGTCCGCGGAGTCGGAGTCCATCACCACCAGCTCGTCGACCAGCGCCTCGCCCGCCATGAACGCGCCGGCGATGGCCGCGACCACGCCCCCGACCGTGGCCTGTTCGTCGCGGGCCGGGATCACCACGCTGACCCGGGTGCCCTGGCCGTCCTTCCAGCGCAGCAGCTGCTCCAGCGGCCAGTCCCGCCAGTGCGACGTGCGCCGCCGGAACCAGGTCTCCGCCTCGTCCTCCATGCCCCCCAAGCAGCCCCTCCTTATTCGTCCGAACATACGGGACCGTCTCCCCCGGTCCCATGACTGCCGAAGGAGCCCTGACAAGCCCGCACAGTCTAGCCGCGCTAGTCACATCAGCTGGTTGCCCGCTCCTATCTGGAGCATGGTCCCGGTCATGAACCGGGATTCGTCGGACGCGAGGAACGCGACGGTGGCCGCGACGTCCGCGGGCTCTTGCATGCCCTCGGGAAGGGCGGTGGCGGTGACGTGCCGGAAAAGCCATTTGTCGTGGTCGTCAGCGCCGATGCCTCTCCCGGCCGAGGGATCGGGGGGCTTCGTCATCGCCGTGTTGACCCCGTTGGGGTGGATCGTGTTGACGCGGATGTTGTACCTGGCCACTTCGACCGCCAGCGTCTGGCATAGCCCGACGAGCCCGTGCTTGGCCGCGCCATATCCGCCTGACATCGGGTAGCCCCGGTAACCGGCGGCCGAGCTGGTGATGATGATCGATCCGCCATTGCCTGCCGCGATCATGTGCGGAACGCTGGCCTTGATCGTCTTCCACACGCCGGTCAGGTTGACATCGATAACGAGCTGCCACTGCTCCTCGGTGAGTTCCCACATATGGCCGCCGCGCATGGTCCCCGCGTTGGCGACGACCACATCCAGCCGTCCGAACCTGCGCACGCCCTCGTCCACGATATTTTTCATGCTGTCGTAGTCGCGCACGTCAGCCCTGGCGATGAGCGCTCGCCGCCCGGACTTCTCGACGAGATCGCCCGTCTCTTCGAGCTGCTCCATCGTCGCTGGCTCGACGGGGGACCCCGCCACGGGTCCGGCGATGTCGATCGCGATGATGTCTGCTCCCTCTTCCGCCAGCCGGACGCAATGCGCACGGCCCTGGCCGCGCGCGGCACCGGTGACGAAAGCGACGCGACCGGTCAGGCGTCCCATGCCGCCCTAGCCACGGGCGACCGGGAACGTGACGGGAAGCCGGATCGCGGCGCGAACTCCGTAGTTCGTGTAGACCACCTGATCGCCAGGGGTGATTTCATAATCCGGAATGCGCCGCAGGAACTCCTCGATGGCCAGGCGCAGCTCGAGGCGGGCCAGGTTCGAGCCCAGGCAGCGATGCGGCCCGGCCGCGAACCCGACGTGGGCGTTGTGCGGGCGGGCGAAGTCGACCGTCTGCGGGTCGTCGAACGCACTCGGGTCCGCGTTCGCCGCCGCCCAGAGCACCTCCACCTTGGACCCGGCCGGGAAGCGGCGGCCGCGAATCTCGATGTCCTCGGTCACCCACCGGTGCCCGAGCGGCACGGGTGACTCGAACCGCATCAGCTCCTCGACCACCCGCGGCAGCTGTCCCGGGTCCGCCACGACTTGGCGGCGCTCGTCCGGATGCTCCGCGAACCAGGCGAGCAGGCAGGATAGCGAGCTGGTGACGGTGTCCAGCCCCGCAATCACGAGCAGGTAGCAGATGTCGACGATCTCCTGGTCGGTCAGCCGCTCGCCGTCCAATTCCGTGGTGAGGAAACCGCCGATCAGGTCGTCACGCGGCGGTTCGGCGCGCCGCTGCGCCAGCACCCCGGTGAGGTAGTCGTACATCCGGTCTCCGGCCGCCCGCATGTTCGCCTGCTGCTCTTCTTCTGTCGCCCCGACCGGGCGGACCACCGCCTCCTTGAACTCGAGGAAGATTGGCAGGTCGGTGGCGGGCAGCCCGAGCAGTTCGATGAACAGGTACGTCGGCAGCGGTCCGCACAGGCTGGCCATCAGCTCGGCCGAGCCCGCGTCCGCGAACGCGTCGATCAGGGCGTTCGTCCTGGCGCGGATGGCCGGCTCCAGCCTGGCGACCTGCTTGGGCGTGAACAGCGGGTCAAGCAGCCCGCGGTACCTGCGGTGCGTGTCGCCGTCCAGGTCAAGCGGGATCAGCGGCCGCTTGCCGCCAAGGTTGAAGTGCACGCCGTCGGTGGCGCGGACGGCGGGGTGGCGCAGGAACTCGGTCAGTTCCTGCCGGGCAGCGACGACAAGCATGCCGTCCGGGCGGGCCGGGGCGTCCGCGGTCGCCAGCTCGGTGAAGGCGGCCTGCGGATGGCGCTCATCCCAGCTGTCGAGCATGTGCGCCGCGCAAAAGACCGGCGCGCCCGAGGCGCTCGACTCGGTCTCGGCGCTCATGAGCGTGCCTGACCGGCGTGCGCGAGCGGCGGCTCGACCGTGATCGCCTCTTCCGGGCATCCGGCCTCGGCCGTGTACGCTGCATCGCCGAGGCCAGCGGGCACCGGATCGGCTATGACGAAGGAATGGCCCTCGTCGTTGAGGTCGAACAGGTCGGGTGCGTGCATCGCGCACAGGGCGTGCCCCTGGCAGCGGCTCTGGTCGACGGTGACTCGCATGCGCCTCATCTCCCGGGCTCGAACGTAAATCATTCAAAATAGCTGAATGATTTATGTGTCGCGAGTCACACTGCCATCCGTACGCGGGCATGTCAAGATATCACTGCTATCTTGCAAGCCCTCGGGCTAACTGTCGCGGATCGACGACCCGCGCAAGATGAAGCCGGACATCTGCGCGGCGATGGCGGCATGGTCCGGCCGCGCGTCCGAGGGGAAAAGGGCCTGGTCAAGCACTGACACCCCGAAGATCAGCGCGAAGGTGAACCGTACCGCGTAGGCCGGGTCGATCGTCTTGTCACCCCGCACCCGCGCTTCGATCGCGACCTCGCTTTCGAGGCGCGCGAAGACCTCGCGCAGGAAGGCCTCCGTCGCCGTGGCCAGCTCCGGCGGCTGCGCGGCGGCGAACCCGGACACCACCGCGAGCAGCCCCCGATTGTCCAGCATGAGCCGGTACAGGCCGTCGACGAAGACTTCCGTGTCGTGGGCGGAGGTGTCCATGCCGTGCCCCTGCTCGGCCCACCGGCGGACGTAGCCGATGACGAAGTCGTAGAACGGCTGGTAAGCGGCCTCGACGAACAGCCTGGCCTTCGAGCCGAAATGACGGAATACCTGTGCCTGGGTGACGCCCGCCCGGAGGGCGACCTCGCGCGTCGTGACATCGCCGAACCCGCGCTCCGCGAACAGTTCCCGCGCGGCCTCCAGCACGAGCGACCTGATCGCCGCCGGGCTGCGCCGGGAGCGGGAGGCAGTAGTGTCCATAACCCGACCATCTTTGCCCACTCCGGCGCGAGCGCGAAACCGGGCGTGCCAGCCGCCTATTCCTCAATATTATTTAACCGTATATACTCGGCGATGGTCCTCGTCGCCAAAGGAGCTGGCATTGAACGAGCACTTCGCGACCACGTGGGAAGCGATAGCCGACGCCTACCCCGGCGATCCGGCGATCATCTACGGGACCCGCGTGTGGACGTGGCGTGAGTTCGACGACCGGGCGAGCCGGCTCGCGGCGGCGATGGCGGCGGCCGGCGTCGGCGCCGGCGACACGGTCGCGATCGACCTGTACAACTGCAGCGAGTACCTCGAGGCCTTCTACGCCGCGCTCAAGATCCGGGCCGTGCCGGCGAACGTCAACTACCGGTACCTCGACGACGAGATGCTGCATTTGCTGCAGCAGGCGGAGGCGCGCGTCCTGGTGCACCACGCGACGTTCGCCAGGCGGGTCGCGCCGGCGATCGCCGCGCTGCCCGGCCTGCGTCTCGTGATCGAGGTTGACAACCTCGGCGGAACGCGCACGCCGGACGCCGGTACCTTCGGCTATGAAGAACTCATCGCCGGCACCGGGCCGGCACCGCGCATCGGGCGGCCCGGCAGTGACGTCTTCCTGTCCTTCACCGGTGGCACGACGGGACTGCCGAAGGGCGTCGAGTACGTTGTCGGCAACTCGGTGAACAACACCGATGTCCTCGCCCGCCTCAACCTCGGCATCACCGACCTGGACTGGAGCGCGCCGTCGATCGACCGGGCCTGCCAGCTCCGGGAGTCGTATCCGCCCCCGGTGGCGCTTCCGGCTTCTCCGATGATGCACAGCACCGGGCTGATCATGGCGTCGCTGCCAGTGCTCACGCTCGGCGGCACCGTCATTTCCCTCACCTCACCGCACTTCGACGCCGACGAGCTGTTCACCGCGGTCGCCCGGCACCGGCCCTCGACGGTGTCCATCGTCGGCGACGCTTTCGCGCGGCCGATGCTGCGGGCGCTTGACCGGCAGGCGGCCATGGGCGCGCCCTACGACACGTCGAGCCTGATCACGATCACCTCGGCCGGCGTAGCGTGGAGCGGTCAGGTCAAGGAGCGGCTGCTCG
>DATBBI010000308.1:0-9874 GCA_036271115.1 Trebonia sp. | reverse complement strand
TCATGCCCCGAGGCACCGTATGCTGGCTCCCCGTGAGGGCGATCCGACGTTTCACAGTCCGCGTGACACTTCCGCAGCCGCTGGCGCCGCTGCACGACCTGATGCTCAATCTGCGCTGGTCCTGGCACCCGCCGACGGTCGAGCTCTTCGAGTCGATAGACCCGGCGGGGTGGGCCGCGTCCGGTGGCGACCCGGTAGCCATGCTGAGCACGCTGCGGCCGGGGAAGCTCGCCGGCCTGGCCACGGACGAGGACTTCCTGCGCCGCCTGGACGCAGCGGTGGCCGACCTGCGCCGGTACACCGACGAGCCGCGCTGGTACCAGTCCGGCGCGCCGGCCGCCGCCGGCACGCTGCCGAACGCGATCGCGTACTTCTCCCCCGAGTACGGCATCACCGCCGTGCTCCCGCAGTACTCCGGCGGCCTCGGCATCCTCGCGGGGGATCACCTCAAGTCGGCCAGCGACCTGGGCGTCCCGGTGGTCGGCGTGGGCTTGCTCTACCGGCACGGCTACTTCACCCAGTCGCTGTCCGCCGATGGCTGGCAGACCGAACGCTACCCGGCCGACGACCCGAACGGCCTGCCGCTCACCCTGCTGCGCGACCCTGAGACGAACGACCCGGTGCTGGTCAGCGTCACCCTGGCCGGCGGCAAGCTGCTGACCGCCCAGGTCTGGCTCGCCCAGGTCGGGCGGGTGCCGCTGCTGCTGCTCGACTCCTACGTCGAGCAGAACGAGCCCGCGCTGCACGAAGTCACCGACCGGCTCTACGGCGGCGGCAGCGAGCACCGGCTGCGCCAGGAGCTGCTGCTCGGCATCGGCGGCGTCCGCGCCGTGCGGGCCTTCTGCGCCATCACCGGCCACGCTGAGCCCGAGGTGTTCCACACCAACGAGGGCCACGCGGGCTTCCTCGGCCTCGAGCGGATCCGCGAGTACACGGTGGCCGGGCTGACCTTCGACGAGGCACTCGAACTGTGCCGCGCTGGCACCGTGTTCACCACGCACACGCCGGTGCCCGCAGGCATCGACAGGTTCCCCCGCGAGCTCATCGAGCGGTACTTCGCCCCGGACGCCGCCGGCGAGACGCTGCCGCTGGACCGGGTCCTCGCGCTCGGCGCGGAAACGTACCCGGGCGGGGACCCGCACGTGTTCAACATGGCCGTGATGGGCATGCGGCTCGCCCAGCGGGTCAACGGCGTCTCCCGGCTGCACGGCCAGGTGAGCCGCGAGATGTTCGCCGGGCTGTGGCCCGGCTTCGACACCTCCGAGGTGCCGATCGGCTCGATCACCAACGGCGTGCACGCCCCGACCTGGGAAGCCAGCAAGGTATCCGAGCTTGGTGACGCCGCGGCCGCGGCCGACGCTGGCCGGCTGTGGCAGATCCGCCGTCAGCTCCGCAGCACGATGATCACCGAGACCAGGCGCCGGCTGCGCGACTCCTGGCGCCAGCGCGGCGCCTCGGGCGCCGAGCTCACCTGGATCGACGACGTCCTCGACGAGGACGTGCTGACGATCGGGTTCGCCCGCCGGGTGCCGTCGTACAAGCGGCTGACCCTCATGCTCAACGACCCGGAGCGGCTCGCCGGGCTGCTGCTCGACCCCGAGCGGCCGCTGCAGATCGTCATCGCCGGCAAGGCCCACCCCGCCGACGAAGGCGGCAAGCGGCTGATCCAGCAGATGGTCAGGTTCGCCGACAGCGAGGCCGTCCGCCGCCGCATCGTCTTCCTGCCGGACTACGACATGGCGCTCGCCCACCACCTCGTGCAGGGCTGTGACGTCTGGCTCAACAACCCGCTGCGCCCGCTCGAGGCCTGCGGCACCTCAGGCATGAAGGTCGCGCTCAACGGCGGCCTGAACGTCTCGGTGCGGGACGGCTGGTGGGACGAGTGGTACGACGGCGGCAACGGCTGGGAGATCCCCACCGCCGACGGCGTGACCGACCCGGCGCGCCGCGACGAGCTCGAGGCCTCCGCGCTGTACGAGCTGCTCGAGAAGTCCGTCGCGCCGCTGTTCTACGACACCGGCCACGACGGCGTCCCCGGCGGCTGGATCGAGATGGTGCGGCACAACTTCCGCAGCCTCGGCCCGCTCGTCCAGGCCGACCGCATGGTCCGCGAGTACGTGACGACCCTGTACGCGCCCGCCGCGGAGTCGTCGCGCGCCCTGGCGGCCGAGGGTTTCCACGCCGGCCGCGACCTCGCCGCCTGGACCCAGCGCGTCCGCGAGGCCTGGCCGTCGGTCCGGATCGAGCACGTCGAGGCCGACGGCGCCGAGCCGAGCCTGGGCGCGGTCCTCGAGGTCCGCGTCACCGCCGCGCTCGGCCCGCTCAGCCCGTCCGACGTCGCGGTCGAGGTCGTCTACGGGGCGCCTGGCGACGACGACGAAATCGTCGATCCCTACTACGTCACCCTGCACGCGGATGCTCCGGCCGCCCAGGATGGCGCGCCCGGATCGCACGCCCGCTTCTCCGGCGCGGTCGAACTGGGCCGCCCTGGCCCGTTCGGCTACACCGTCCGGGTGCTCCCCAACCACCCGCTGCTCGCCAGCCGCGCCGAACTGGGCCTGGTCGCCTACCCGGACGCCCCGGCCGGCATGACCAACGGCGACCTGAGGTAAGCCGCGCTTTCGGCCGGCGCGCCGCGTCAGCGCCAGCAGCGAGGCGGCCTGGCGGTCTGGGTCTGGGGCGGCACCGTGGTGAGCACCTGGGTCACGTAGGCGTCGATCAGCTGCTGGCCGGTCGCAGCGGCTATCGATACCCGATGGTGACCGTCGCTGACGAAGTGCCGATGGCCCACGCGGTAGACCTCGATCGGCGGGATCGCCTCACCGCGCCGCTGGGCTAGCGCCAGCCGCTCCCAGCGGGACCGGACCCGGCCAGAGGCGGGCCGGAAGCAGCGGTCGAAGTCGCGCCGCGCGCCGGCCGTGCCGACGATCGTGTCGAGCGGGATTGTGTGCAGCCCCAGCTGGCGCTGGCCGCGCCAGCCGAGTGAGCCGACGATCTCATCGAGCGGCACGAGGCGGCCGCTGTCCGCGGGCCGGCCGCGCAGGCGGTTCGTCAGCGCGGCCAGGAACTGGTGCCTCCTGGCCCGCAGGAAATCATTCTCGGCATCTGCCCGGGGGAATCCAGTATCTAGCACGAAAGCGCCCTCGACATGACTTCGGTTGGGTCCTGCACTACAGGGTCGCCGTAAGGCGCGCCTCATCGCATCAGGCGAATGACCTAATCCCGGGCCGTCCGCCGCCTAAGCAGGCACCAACGCCGCCGTAAATGCGTTGCCGCATGCCGGCGTGCAGTCCTACGATGAGCGCGCCGCGGCACGATATGTCCTCTGTATCAGGAAGGAGGTGCTCGCGATGTTCGCTCATCGTCAGACGCCTCCAGGGGTTGCTCTCTAGCAAGCCCGGAGACGCACTGCGGGCGCCCTCAGGAATCTGGCCTCAGCCAATCCTGAGGGCGTCGCTACGTCTCAGGCCGGGAGGATGGCGACCCTGTACCTACGGCAGTTTCCCACGAAGGAGGCGACGCTCGAGTTCTTCCGGACCGTGCTCGCCGCGTTTCCCGACTGGCACATGACCGTCGAGGACCTGATCGCGGCCGGGGACAAGGCCGTGGCGCGCGTGCAGGTCACCGGAACGCACAAGGGCGAGTTCATGGGGGTGCCGCCGACCGGCACGCACGTGGAAGCGCAGCTCATCGACATCATGAGGTTCGACGGCGACGGCCTGGTGTGCGAGCACTGGGGCGTCGCGGACATGCTGTCGCTGATGCAGCAGCTCGGCGTCGTGCCCGCTGGCCCTCCGGCATAGTCCCCGAAACCGGCAATGGCTGTCCAAGGAGGCGAGACCAAGTGGCAAGAATCGTTATCACCCACGCCGTCCAGGATGTTGACCGCTGGCGGAAGGGAAAGGCGGAGCGCGCCGCGGCCTTGCCGGGTGCCACGGACCTCACCGACCTCGTGGCCATAGACGGAAGCAGCAATGCCGCCGTGGCATTCGACATCGATGACCTCGATGCCCTCAAGGAGGTGCTGTCCTCGATTCCTCCGGAGATGGCCGCGCAGGCGGAGTCACACGGGGTCATCATGCCGATGACCATCTACGTCGAGGCGTAGGACGCCCGCACCCCCCGGTACGCCGACGGCTGCCACGTCCGGGAAGGGGATTAAGCTACGGCGAGACGCGGGTGACGCGTGCGGCGCGGCGGGTGTGGAGGTGGGCGGCTTGGGCGAGTTCGTGCGGGTCGAGGTGGCGGACGCCATCGCGACGATCCGGCTGGACCGGCCGAAGATGAACGCGCTCAACGCGCAGGTCCAGGACGAGATCGCCGTCGCGGCGGCCGCGGTGAGCCAGGACGCGGCGGTTCGCGCGGTCATTCTGTACGGCGGTGAGCGGGTGTTCGCGGCGGGCGCCGACATCAAGGAGATGGAGCAGCTCGGATACGCCGAGATGGCCGGGCGGTCGGCCCGGCTGCAGGCCGCGTTCAGCGCCGTCGCCGACATCCCGAAGCCGGTCGTGGCGGCGGTGACCGGGTACGCGCTCGGCGGCGGCCTCGAGCTGGCGCTGTGCGCCGACTTCCGGGTCCTTGGCGAGAACGCGAAGGTGGGCCAGCCCGAGATCCTGCTCGGCGTCATCCCGGGGGCGGGCGGCACGCAGCGGCTGCCGCGGCTGATCGGCCCGGCCAGGGCCAAGGACCTGATCTTCACCGGCAGGCACGTGCCCGCCGCCGAAGCCCTCGCGATCGGGCTGGCCGACGCGGTGGTGCCCGACGAGGAGGTCTACCAGGCCGCCCGGGACATGGTCGCCAGGTATGCCACCGGGCCCGCGCTGGCGCTGCGCGCGGCCAAGCAGGCGGTCGACAAGGGACTTGAGGTGGACCTGGCCACCGGCCTGGAGATCGAGCGGCTGCAGTTCGCCGCGCTGTTCGCCACCGAGGACCAGAAGACGGGCATGCGCAGCTTCGTCGAGCGCAGCGAGGCCGCCTTCGAGGGGCGTTAGACGCGATCCGGCGACGACACTGGAGAAGGCATGAGCTTCGAATACCTGGCGGACGCGTCGGGCGGTCCCGCGTGGAAAGGCCTGCTGCCCGGTAGCCCCGAGCCCTACTTCCTGAAGCGCGGCGAGGGCGAGCACGCCATGCTCTTCGCCGACCTGTTCACGGTCCTGCTGACCGGCGACGAGACCGAGGGCCAGTTCGGCGTCTTCACCAGCCAGGCTCCCCGGGGACAGCTGATCCCCGCGCACGCTCACCACAGGACCCACGAGGTGTTCTACATTGTCGAAGGCGGCGTGCGCGTCTACATCCAGGACCGGAATGGGACGAAGACGTCGCAGCTGCTGTCCGCGGGCGACTTCGGGTACATACCAGCCGGCCTGGTGCACGCCTACCAGGTGGCGGAGGCGGCGCTGATTCTCGGTGTCTCGACCGGCGGTTTCGAGCGCTTCTTCCAGCAGATGGGGCAGCCCACCGACCACCCGGCCGCCGGTCAGCCGCCGTTCATCCCTGACTTCCCGCGGATGCAGGCCGCCGCCCAGGCGCACGACATGGAGTTCCTGCCCGGCTTCGAATGGCCGGCGCCGCCCGATCAGGAATAGCCGGCGCCGCCGAATGCGATACTTGAACCGTGACTGAGCCTGACGACGCGCTCTCCCTCGAGATGGTCACGGCCGCGCTGCGAATGGACAGCGCCGACGTGGCGGTGTACGCGCGTGTCCTCACCAAGTCGCTGAGCGAGGCGCTGCCGCCCGGGTACGTGACCGTCGAGCGCGAGCGCTCGGTGTCCGACCGGATGCGCGGCCGCCCCGGCGAGGTCTCCAAGGTGGTGGTGCGGCTCGGCGACCAGCTCATGACGCTGGCGGTCAAGAACGGGCAGCCCGCCGCCGAGATCTGCCGCGAGGTCCGCGGCGTGGTGCTGTCGAGGGAGAACGTGCCGCTGCAGCAGTGGGCGAGCGCGCTGGCCAGCGCGCTCGTGGTGCACGCGGAGAACAACGCGCAGGCCGCTGAGGCCCTGCGCCGCCTCGTCACCGGCGCGTAGGGCCGTTATCTGCCCTTTACAGAAAATCTCCGGACCGGGACGTACTCTGAATGCACCATGCCTGCACTGGATGCGCTTCCGAGCAAGATCGGCCCTTACCGCCTGCTCGACAAGATCGGCGAAGGCGGCATGGGCGTGGTCTACCTTGCCCGCGACGCGGAAAGCCGGCCAGTGGCGGTCAAGATCCTCGGGCCCGCCGTGGCGGGGGACCCGAACGCGAGGCGGCGCCTGCTCCGTGAGGTCGAGACCATGCGGCGGGTACGCAGCCGGTACATCGCGGAGATCCTCGACGCTGACGTCACCGGCGACGCGCCGTACATCGTGACCAGGTACGTTCCCGGCCGCACGCTCGAAGACGTCGTGCGGACGGACGGACCGCTGCGCGGGCAGGCGCTTGACCGGCTGGCCGGGGGGCTGGCCGAGGCGATCGCCGCGATCCACGCCGCCGGGGTGGTGCACCGCGATCTCAAGCCCGGCAACGTGATGCTGGTCGACGGGCAGCCGGTGGTGATCGACTTCGGCATCGCGCACGTCCCTGACTCGACGCGGCTGACGCAGACCGGCATGGTGATGGGCACGCCCGGGTACCTGGCCCCCGAAGTCATCGAGGGCCAGGCGAGCAGCGGCGCGTCCGACGTGCACTCCTGGGGCGCGACCGTGGCGTTCGCCGCGACCGGGCGCCATCCGTACGGCAGCGGGACCTTCCAGACGATCTTCTTCCGGGTACTGCAGGGGAAGGCGGAGCTTACCGGCGTCCCCGCGGCCCTGCTGCCGCTGGTGGTGGCGGCGCTCGCCACCGAACCGCAGGCCCGTCCGCCCGCCAGGTGGCTGGCCGACCGCTGCGCCGAGCTGCCGCTGGGCGGCCTGCCGGCAGGCGTCGGGCCGAACGGCACGCGGCTTTCCACAGCCTCGGTCGGAGCGCCCCTGGCGAATGGCCTGAACGGGTCGCGGCTGCGGGCGGCCAGGGCCGGCGCCGTGCCATTCGTGCCGGCGCCCGCTCCGGTATTCCGCGGCCCTTCAGAGGCGGCCGCCGACGTGGCGGACCTGCTGCCGCCGGTCCGGTACTCCCGGCGCCCTGCAGCGGCCGCCGCTCCGGCCGCGGCCCCGCCGCCCGCGGCCACGGCGCCAGTCGCGGGGCACGGGCTCGTCATGCTGGCGTTCGTGGTCATGGCGGTGGCGCTCAGCGTTGTGCTTCCCGTCGCGGGCACCGCGCTCGTGCTCGCGGTGATCACGCTGCTGCGCGCGGCGGACCGGGCCCAGTCGGGGCTGGCGGTCCGGCGTTCCGTGCGCGGGCCGCGGCCAAGCGACATCCTGGTCGTGGTCGTGACCGCGCCGTGGACGGTCGCCAGGGCACTCGTCACGACGGTGCTGCTGGCCCCGCTGGCGCTGCCGGTGGCCGCGGCGGCCGCGGCGCTGTCCGTGCTGCTCGTGCAGGCCGACTCGCTGCCGAAGGCGGGCGGCTGGGCGGCCGGCGCCGCGGTGGCGTTCTTCTGCTTCGGGCCCGGTTCGGGCCGTCCGCGGCGCCAGCTGCGCCGGATAACCGGCGGGGTGATCCGCAGCCGCGCCGCGATGACGGTCGCGATCATCTCTTCGTGGGCGCTGGCCGCCGCCACGGTGTCCTCTGCGCTGTCTCAGCCGCCGCTGGTGTGGCCGGCGTCGAGCTGGATGCTGCCGCAGCTGCCGTCACTGGGCAGGTCGCTGCACTCCGTCCAGCAGGGGCTGCTTGGGCACGCTGTGCGCATGCTGAACCTGCCCTGAGCCATGGTCGGCGAGCGGCCGTACCAGGCCGAGGGCGATGACCTCGTTCGCCAGCCGGGTGCGCCGGTTCGGCCCCTCGGGCACGCGGAACTTCTGGTAGAGCCGCAGCAGGTGCTGCTTGACCGCTGCCTCGGTCACGACCAGGTCGTCAGCTATCTCCCTGGCGGTGGCGGGCGTGACGAACGCGTCGTCGGACAGCGCCGGGCGGCACAGGGAAATGAGCACGTCGAGTTCCCTGCGCGTCAGTTCGGGGGTAGCGGAGCGGCGCAATTCCGCGTCCGCGGCCAGCTCCTCCCTGGGCAGCCCCTCGATCCTGCAGCGCGCGGACCCGAAGGTCAGCACGTCACCGTCGTCCAGCACCCGGCGGGCAACCGGCCTGCCGTTTACCCGCGTGCCGTTCCGTGATAATCCGAGATCGGCCAAATAATAGTAAGGACCGCGCCGCTGAATTTCCGCGTGCAGCCGGGACACACTCGGATCGTCAAGCCTGATGTCTACGCCATGCCCCCGGCCTATCGTCGTGATGTCGCCACGTAGGGGAATTAGCTCCCCGGTCTCCTCTATGCGAATGTAAGGCGTGTCCACGCCAGACCCTCCCGTCAATCGAAGACGTGACGCTTATCTCACTGTAGCGTTAGCCTGGCCGCTGAGTAAGCGCCAGCTAGCCGGAGAGTGACGCGCACCACTTCCGTGCGATACGGGTGTCTGGGCGCGCGGCGGTGCGCCGGGAGCGGTAAACTTCGCAGCTAGCAGGGGACGTGCTGTCCGCAGGACATGCCGGGACGCGCGGCGACGAGGACTTATCACCGGTTGCCCCGGTCCGTGAAGGAGATCGTCTTGACCTTTGCTATGGCAGTGCGATGACACGCCAGACGCACGCGCCGTCCGGCTTCCCGCGCTACGGAGTCCCGGTGCGGCAGGCAGGCGCCACTGTACGTTCGGTCAACCCGGGCGAGGAGGCGGCGCGGACCGGAAACTGGGGCGCTGCTCCCTGGCCACCGCAGGGCCGTCCCCCGCGGCAGGCCGCCGCACCCGAACCGGCCGTCCGGGCCGTCCCGGGCGCGCGGGCAGCCAGAAGGGCCGCGGCCACCAGGGCACGGCGCGAGCGCAGCGTGATCGGCGTCGTCCCGTACCTGGTCCTCCTGCTGTGCACCATCGCCGGCGTGTATATCGCCTGGCGCGACGGTTCGAATGGCGGCGGCGCGGGCGCTGTCATCGCCGGACTGGCGCTGCTCGCGGCCGCGGTGGTCCGGGGACTGCTGCCGGCCAGGCTGGCCGGGCTGCTCGCGTCGCGGCGCCGCGCGACTGACGTGATCACGCTCGCCGCATTCGGCGCTTGCATGCTGGTTGCGGGCTTGGTTTTGCCGCGCTTAGGGCCGCTATCCGCACAAGGGAGAATGGCAGGCCCGCCGATGAAAGGGAAATACGGATAACATGTCGAAAATCAAGGTGGCTAATCCCGTCGTCGAGCTAGACGGCGACGAGATGACCAGGATCATCTGGCAGCTCATCAAGGACCAGCTGATACTCCCGTACCTGGATATCAACTTGGAGTATTACGATCTCTCCGTCCAGAACCGGGACGCCACCGACGACCAGGTGACGATCGACGCGGCGCATGCGATTCAGCGGCACGGCGTCGGCGTCAAGTGCGCCACGATCACGCCGGACGAGGCGCGGGTCACCGAGTTCGGGCTGAAGAAGATGTGGCGGTCGCCGAACGGGACGATCAGGAACATCCTCGGCGGCACCATCTTCCGTGAGCCGATCGTCATCTCCAACATCCCGCGGCTGGTGCCGAGCTGGACCAAGCCGATCATCATCGGCAGGCACGCGCACGCCGACCAGTACAAGGCGTCCGACTTCGTGGTTCCCGGGCCGGGCACCGTCACGATCACCTACGTGCCCGACTCGCCCGAGGACGGCCGGCCGATCGAGATGCAAGTGGCGAAGTTCACCGGCGGCGGCGTCGCGATGGCCATGTACAACTACGACGACTCGATCCGCGACTTCGCGCGGGCCACCATGCGGTACGCGATCAGCCGGCGGTTCCCGCTGTACCTGTCCACGAAGAACACGATCCTCAAG
>DATBBI010000307.1:0-2717 GCA_036271115.1 Trebonia sp. | reverse complement strand
GACGTCCGCGAGATCGCCTACGCGATCCACCCGCCGGTGCTGTCCGACCGCGGGCTGCTCGAGGCGATCGAGGCGCAGTCCAGCCGGCTGGCCGTGCCGATGGCGGTCCGCGCCGACCCGCGGCTGCGCGGCGTGCGGTTCAGCGAGCAGATCGAGGCGACCGCCTGGTACGTGCTGGCCGAGGCGCTGTCGAACGTGGTCAAGCACGCCGGGGCCAGCGAGGTCGAGGTCTCGCTGAGCCAGCAGGGCGGCAGGCTCGGGCTGGTGATCCGCGACGACGGGTGCGGATTCGATCTCGGCCGACCGCGCGGGCTGGGGCTGGCCGGCCTGTCGGATCGTCTGGATACGGTGGGCGGCTCGCTGACCATCACCAGCGGTGAGGGACTGGGCACGTCAGTATGCGCGCACATCCCGGTCGGCGGCGAGCCGGCGGCGGCCGGTTCCGAGCTAGCGGCTGCTTCCGGGGCAGCGGCCGGTTCCGAGCCGGCCGCCGGCTGGGAGCACGCGGATGCCTGAGCGGCTGCGGATTGTCACGGCTGACGACAACTACCTGGTACGGGAGGGCGTGCGGCGGCTGCTCGAAGACTCCGGCGTCGTCGTCGAAGCCGCCGTCGGGTCGGCGCCGGAACTGCTCGATGCCGTCGAGCGGCTGCGGCCCGCGGCCGTGCTCACCGACATCCGCATGCCGCCCGGCGGCGGCAGCCCCGGGGAACAGCCCAGCATGGAAGGCATCGACGCGGCCCACGCGATCAGGTCGGCCTACCCGCGCACCGGCGTCGTGGTGCTGTCCCAGTACGCCGACGAGAGCTACGCGTTCGAGCTGTTCCGGGACGGCACGGACGGGCTGGCCTACCTGCTCAAGGACCGCATCGGTGAGGTCGGCCGGCTGCTGGAAGCGCTGCGCGAAGTGAGTGCAGGCGGCTCCCTGATCGACCCGCACGTGGTCGAGGCACTCGTCCGGCGTCGGTCCCGGGTACGCGCCTCGGCCCTGAAGGACCTGACGCCGCGCGAACTCGACGTACTGCAGGAGATGGCGCAGGGACGGGGCAACGCCGGCATCGCCGCGCACTTGCACCTATCCGAGTCCTCGGTGGAAAAACACGTCAACGCTATATTCACCAAGCTCGGCCTGACCACGGAGGACCTGTCGCACCGCCGGGTCACCGCGGTGCTGACGTTCCTGCGCGACGCAGGCCTGCGCGGCTAACTTCCTAGAAGCCAGCCGGAACCCACCCTGCAGGCAGCCGCAACCATGTTGGCGGCCGACACCGTTCTGCCGCGACCGCCCGGTCCCTAGCGTTGATGGCACATACCCGAACTGAACTGGGAGAACGCCATGATCACGACGCAGGAAACACTCGTCAGGCCAGTGTCGCCCGGCAACGCCGCCACCGCCATCTTCACCGTCCTCGGCCTCATCGACGTCGCGCTGACCGCGGTCATCGGGTCCTCCGGCGCACCGCCGCTGATCGTGAGCCTCGGCGTAGCCGCCCTGGGGCTCATCACCCTGCTGGCCCTGCCGCAGGCGCGGCGGGGTAGCCGCGGGGCACTGACCGCGATCGTGGTGACCCGGGTTATCTCGGCCGCGCTTGCCGTGCCCGCGTTCTTCCTGAACGCGCCGGCCTGGGTCATGGCCGTCGAGGGATTCGTCATCGTCGCCACGATTACCGCCCTGGTCCTGGTGCGCCGGCAGAGCCGGCGTCCCGCGTGAATGCGCCGCTGGCCCGGGCGGCTCGCACCGTCGGCCGCTGGGCTCTGGTCGCCGGCGTGACCGGGCTCCTGGCCAACGTCCTGCTCGTGGTGCTGTTCACAACGCCGGCCGACGGGCCATGCGCGTGGACCGGGCCCGCCAACGACGTCGTGGGGGACGCCTCAACCCTGGCCACGATCCCGGTCCTCGTGGGCCTGCTCGCCGTGTGCGGCCACCGCCGCGGGCTGCGCGCGATCACCTCGCTCGCCATCGTCGCGATGGCCGTGATGACGACCGTGTCGATGCTGATGGTTCTCGGCCTGGCGCCGTTCGCCGCGGCGACCGACAGCGCCTATATCGGCATGATCTTCCTGTTCGGCTGGGTCTTCGCGGTCGGCCGGGCGGGCCGGGCCTCCGGCCGGCTGCCCCGCCAGGTGGCCGGCTGGGGCGTCGCCCTCGGCGCGGCCGGGCTGGCCGGGGCCGCGCTGCTCACTGCGTCGGCGCCGATGCCGGCCCACTCGCTGACCTGGGACATCACGTTCGGCGCCGGGTGGCTGACGGCTATCCCGATAGCTCTGTTCCCGGTGTGGCTGATTGTGCTGTCCTATCGGCTGCCCGGCCACCTGCTGGCCGCGCCGGCCTGGCGAGAAGACGTTCCCCGAACCGGCCTACGGGAGGTGGCCTGAATGCGTGCCCGGAGTTATAGTGCTGCCGCTGTCCGGTTGCTGCTCTCCGCGTCTATCTCGGCGAACCGGGCATGGGCCGCGGGTTTCCACTGAGCCAGCAATGCGTCGATGCGCCGGGCGACCCGCCGCCCGATCCAGTCGGGGAGCAGGGCATCGGGCAGCTGCGGGTCAGTACGGGGGAGTACCCCGTACTCGTTGCTGAGCCGCATGCTCTCGAAGAGCTCCTCGTCCGAAGTCCGCGGCGTGAGCGCGCCGATAACGCCCTCGACCTGCTCGTAGTGCTCGCGTAGCGAGGCAAGATCCCAGCCCCGTTCGACGATCTCCCTCTGGCCCAGGCCGAT
>DATBBI010000306.1:0-5584 GCA_036271115.1 Trebonia sp. | reverse complement strand
ATCTGGACGAGTGCGGCCTCCAGAGCCTTATCCCTGTCACCGGCCCTTTCCGGGGCCGGCTTGCCGCTTGGTGCCATGAGGACTCCCTGCCGGGTTGTAGTTAGGTTCAGGTCGCCTACGCTACGCGCCACCACTGACATTCCGGGCGGCACCGCACGGACCAGCGAAAACGCGCTCCGGACCGCATACAACGGCTCCGACATGTCCACTATAGGGGAACGGTTATTCGAGCGCAGCCAAGACACGCCGGCTTGTTCGATTAAGGGGCGACGGGAACCACGGGCCCGTTCGGGATAACGGGGCTAACGGAGGGAGTCGGGGACGTTGAACGTGTCGCACACGGCGCGCCAGACGACCTTCGCATCCTCACCGTCGGCCAGCGCCTGGTTGACGGTACGCCCGCCAAGGTCCGACAGAACGTAATCTTTCGCGAGGCTCTCGGCGTACACGTCACCGAACTGCTCTCTCATCCGCCCCCAGAATTCCGTCAGCCGCACGGCACCCAGGCTACCGGCCGCGTGCTCTCAACGAACCCACAGGTAACTGGGGCACGCTGAACGGAATGCCACCGCCGCAGATGGGGAAGTTGAAGATTAAGGGACGCGGCACGCGAGCGTCCGGCACCGCGAAGCAGGAGCAGCATGTCGTTGGAAGCCGCAGAGGGCGAGCCCGCTGAACTGCCGGAAACCACCGAGCACACTGTCCCCGACCCCCGTGTTGAGCTGGACCCCGTAGAACTTCCCGAGGAAGTCGAACCGACCGAGCTGATCGGCGTGGCCGAGCCGGTCGACGAGGCCGAGGCACTCGGGCCCGGGCACCACCGCCGCGGCCTGCTGCTCGGGGCCGCGTTCGTCGTCGCCGCGCTGGCGATCGTCGGCGGCGCGATCGCCGCCGTCGGCGCGCTCACCCACGGCTTCAAGAAACCCGTCACGATCAAGTACCACGAGTCCGCCGTCTTCAAGCTGCAGACGGGAGACTGCGTCAGCGCCCCGAACGGGCAGGTCGTCTCCGTGCTGCCCTGCACCACCCCGCACCAGGCGGAGGTGTTCGCCACGTTCGCGCTGCCGCCTTCGGCGTGGCCGGGGACGGCCGCGGTGCAGAAGGAGGCCAGCTCCGGCTGTGCCAGCCGGCTCACGGGGTACCTGAACCCGCAGCTCGCCATCAGCCTGACGCAGTCGTACGTGTTCCCCAACAAGGTCGCCTGGACCGGAGGGACCAGAACCGTGATCTGCGAGGTGCAGGCGGTCAGCGGCCAGCTGACCCAATCCGTCCGCGGTGCCTCGTTAGGGGCGGATAGCCAGGGCCGTACCGGCTGACCGGTTGTCAGCAGCCGCCGGGCGGGCCTGGCTCGCCCTCCCCCGTTTCCGGGTCGTCGACTTCTCCGTACGCGCCACCGCGCAGCACCGCGCCGAAGTGCACCACGTACCAGTCTCCGCGCCAGGAAATAAGAGAGGCTATCCCGAACGATCTCGTTTCTCCGCCCTGCTTGTAGACGACTCGCGGGCCGGGCAGGTGCCAGTAGCCGGCGCTGTTGTAGCAGGCGCCGGGAGACACCCACACGGCGAGCTCCGACGGGGCGATGACCCGGACGAACGTGGCGCCGCGGCCGACCTCGGCGTGGGCCGCCGCCACGTCGAGCGTGAAGTCGTACCAGAGCCGGTACTTCCAGTCGGACGCCGGGCCGGCGATGGCCTTGACCTGGGTGTACGCGGCCTGGGGGAAGAACGCGGGAAGAGCGAGGCTGGCCTTGCCCGTGGTCACGGCGAGCCACAGGTCGTACATGGCGTTACGGAACGGGGTGGAGGCGGTATTCGGGAGCGCGGTGGTCTGAGGGAGGCTTCCCGCGCCCGGCGCGACCGGCAGCGCGCTCGGCGGTGGCGGCAGGGGCCCGAGCGGGGGCCCGCCGGTGCGGGCGGCGTGCGGTACGCCGTCGCCAGGCCCGGCCGTGGGGTCAGCGCTCGTCGCGGCGGCCCGCTGGGACCGCGCCGACGGGCTGGCGGCGGCGTACCCGGTACTGCTGCTTCCGGTGCCGCTGCTGCAGGCCGCGAGCGCGACGAGGCCGGCGACCAGCAGCGCGGCCAGCAGCGGCTCGCGCTTCAGGCTCAGGACCGCTCTGTCCCGCGGTGTCACAGCATGCAAATTACCCCAGGTCCTGTCCTTCCACCCGGCGGACGCGCGGTCCTACGCTTGGACTTCTAGCCCGGCCCGAGGGGAGAGCGCCGATGACGACGCGGGAAACGCCTGTCCTGCTGCTGCACGGATTCTGGCACGGGGCCTGGTGCTGGTCGGAGGTGCTCGGCAGGCTCACCGCCGCCGGGACGCGGGCGCTGGCGGTCGACATGGCCGGGCACGGGCTGCGCGCCCGGCGTCCCGCCGCGCCCACGGCCCGCCCCTTCGATCCCGCGGCGCTGGCCGCCGAGCCGTCCCCGGCGATCGCGGACCTGGACGAGGCCGCCGCGCTGTTCGTCGCGCAGGCGCGGGCGCTGGGCGGCGGAGCGCCGGTGACCGCGGTCGCGCACAGCATGGGCGGCAACGTACTGACCAGGGCCGTCCAGGACGCGCCTGGCCTGTTCGCGCACGCCGTCTACGTGACCGCGTTCATGCCGGCCTCCGGCGTTCCTGCCGCCGCCTATATCTTCGCGCCGGAGAACGAGGGCGACCTGGTCCAGGTGGCGATGGTGGCCGACCCCGCGGCGATCGGCGGGCTGCGCCTCGACGCCGCCTCTCCCGATCCGTCGTATCGTCAGCTGGTGCGGGACGCCTTCTTCGGCGACGTCGGCGCTGATCTCGCCGACGCGGCGATCGCGCTGCTCACCCCGGACGCCCCGGCCGGCATCGCCGGCGGGGCGACCACGCTCACCGCCGACGGCTGGGGCTCGGTGCCGCGCACGTACGTCGTGTGCACGCGGGACCGGGCGCTGCAGCCGGCCATGCAGCGCAGGTTCATCGAGCTCGCCGACGCCGCCTTCCCTGGCAACCCCACCACCGTGCACACGCTGGAGTCCTCGCACTCGCCGTTCCTGTCGATGCCGGGCGAGCTGGCCGACATCATCCTCAAGCTCTGAGCCATGAAAGCCCCGGCTCTACGATCATCTCACGATGCGGGATGGCGGAGGTCCGGGCGGGCGGGGTGCGGAGGTCCGCGCGAACCGCAGCTACGGCGTGCCCGCGTAGGCACGCTCCAGGGCGGCGATGTCGAACTTCTTCATGGTGAGCATCGCCGCCGTCGCGCGCGCCGCCTTCTCCTGGTCGGCGCCGGTGACCATGTCGAGGAACCTGGTCGGCACGACCTGCCAGGAAAGGCCGTACTTGTCGACCAGCCAGCCGCAGGCGACTTCCTGGCCGCCGTCGGTCAGCCGGTCCCAGTAGTAGTCGATCTCGGCCTGGTCGGCGCACTCGACGACGATCGACACGGCGGCGTTGAACTGGTAAATCGGGCCGCCGTTGAGCGCCAGGAACTTCTGGCCGTTGAGCTCGAACTCCACCGTGGCGACGGCGCCTTCCGGGCCCGGCCCCGCGCTCGTGTACCGCTGCACCCGGCCGAGCCTGGAGTCCTTGAAGATGCCCATGTAGTAGTGCGCCGCCTCTTCGCCCTGGTTGTCGAACCACAGGCAGGTGGTGAACGGCTTGCTGGTCATCGGACCTCCCCCAGTGAGATTCACTACGTCGTCATTCTGACCGCTTCCGCGCCCGGAACTCATCGCTGACGGACCGGAATGTCGGCGGGTGGAGGCAGTATGGAGGGATGGCAGCACAACCACCGGTGAGCAGCGCTGAGGCCCTCGACGGGTTCTCGCCCGCGACGCGGGCGTGGTTCGAGGGCGCTTTCGCCGTGCCCACGCAGGCGCAGGCGCAGGCGTGGCGCGCGATCGGCAAGGGCGAGGACACGCTGGTCGTCGCGCCCACCGGGTCCGGGAAGACGCTCGCCGCGTTCCTGTGGGCGATCGACAAGCTCGCCGCGACGCCGCCGCCCGCCGACAGGAAGCGGCGCTGCCGGGTGCTGTACATCTCGCCGCTGAAGGCGCTCGCGGTGGACATCGAGCGGAACCTGCGCTCCCCGCTGACCGGGATTAAGCAGGCGTCGCACCGGCTCGGGCTGCCCGAGCCTGACATCGGCGTCGCGATCCGCACCGGGGACACCGCGGCCGACGAACGGCGCAAGCTCGCGAGCCGCCCGCCGGACATCCTGATCACCACGCCGGAGTCGCTGTTCCTGCTGCTCACCTCTCAGGCCAGGGAGATACTGCGCGGCGTCGAGACGGTGATCGTCGACGAGGTGCACGCGGTGGCGGGCAACAAGCGGGGCGCGCACCTGGCACTGTCGCTCGAACGGCTCGACGCGCTGCGCAGCGGGGACGACGGCGGCCGGGCGCAGCGAGTCGGGCTGTCGGCGACGGTCCGGCCGCCCGAGGAGGTCGCCACGTTCCTCGGCGGCGCCCGCCAGGTCACGGTCGTGCAGCCGGCCAGCGCGAAGCGCATCGAGCTCGAGGTGGTCGTCCCTGTGGAGGACATGACCGACCTGGAGACCGCGCAGGGGCTGCCCGATGAAGACGGCAGGGACGACCCGGTACGGCGCCGGTCGATATGGCCGCACGTCGAGGAGCGGGTGCTCGACCTCATCGAGCAGCACCGGTCCACGATCGTGTTCGCCAACTCCCGCCGACTGGCCGAGCGGCTCTGCGGACGGCTCAACGAGCTCGCCGCCGAACGGTCCGGCGACCCCGACGAGCCGGTCACGATCGCGCGGGCGCACCACGGATCGGTGTCCAGGCAGGAACGGACCGAGATCGAGGAGGCGCTCAAGGCCGGGCGGCTGCCCGCCGTGGTCGCCACGTCCAGCCTCGAGCTCGGCATCGACATGGGCGCGGTCGACCTGGTCATCCAAGTCGAGTCGCCGCCGTCGGTGGCCAGCGGGCTGCAGCGGGTCGGCCGGGCCGGGCACAACGTCGGCGACATCTCCCGCGGGGTCATCTTCCCCAAGTACACCGGTGACCTGGTGCAGGCCGCCGTCGTCGCGGGCCGGATGCACGACGGGGCGATCGAGGAGCTGCGGATCCCGCGCAACCCGCTGGACGTGCTCGCCCAGCAGATCGTCGCGATGGCGGCGCTCGACGACTGGCCGGTGGATGACCTCGAGGCCGTGGTCCGGCGCGCGGCGCCGTTCAGCGGGCTGACCAGGCCGGTGCTCGAGGCGGTGCTCGACATGCTCGCCGGGCGGTACCCGGGCGAGGAGTTCGCCGGCCTGCGGCCGCGGGTCGTCTGGGACCGGATGGCCGGCGTGATCCACGGCAGGCCAGGGGCGCAGAAGCTGGCGGTGACGAGCGGCGGCACGATCCCGGACCGGGGGCTGTTCGGGGTGTTCCTGCCGGCCGCGGAGAGCAAGCAGCCGCGACGGGTCGGCGAGCTCGACGAAGAGATGGTGTACGAGTCGCGGGTCGGCGACGTGTTCGTGCTCGGCGCCAGCTCGTGGCGGATCGAGGACATCACGCCGGACCGCGTGCTGGTGCTGCCCGCCCCCGGCCAGCCGGGCAAGCTGCCGTTCTGGCACGGCGACACGGCGGGCAGGCCCGCCGAGCTCGGCAAA
>DATBBI010000305.1:0-1556 GCA_036271115.1 Trebonia sp. | reverse complement strand
GCGCGCGGCCGGGCGATCGCCACCAACAAGGCGCCGACGGCGCCGTACCGCGGCGTGTCGCGGCCGCAGCTCGTGCTGGTCATGGAGCGGCTGATCGAGAAGGCGGCCCGGGCGCTGCACGCCGACCCGCTGGAGCTGCGCCGGCTGAACATGATCGGCCCGGGCGAGTTCCCCTATACCGGGGTCAACGGCATCACCTACGACGAGGGCAGCTACCGCGAATCGCTGGACCTCGCCGAGCGGCGGGTGGCCGACGGCGGCTGGCCCGCGGAGCGGGACGGGCTGCGCGCCGCGGGGCTGCTGGCCGGGATCGGTTACGCCTGCTTCTCGGAGCGCACCGGTTACGGCACGCCCACCATGTCGCAGCGGCGGATGCGGATGACCCCCGGCTACGACACGGCACAGGTGCGGATGGACCCGACCGGCGAGGTCATCGTCACCACCGGCACCTGCGGCCACGGCCAGGGGCACGAGACGACGTTCGCGCAGATCGTCGCGGACCGGCTCGGCGTGCACCCGGAGCGGATCAGGCTGCGCCAGGGCGACACCGACCTCGCCGCCTACGGCTGGGGGACGTTCGCCAGCCGCTCGATCGTGATCGGCGGCGGGGCCGCCGCCCGCGCCGCCGACCAGGTGGCCGGCCAGCTGCGCGAGGTCGCCGCGTGCCTGCTCGAGGCGCGCGCCGCCGACGTCGAGCTGAGCGACGGCTCGGCCCGGATCCGCGGTGACAGCCGGGCCGCCGTCCCGATCAGCGAGCTCGCCCGCGTCGTCTACTTCCAGACCCACACCCTGCCGGAGCCGTTGCGCTACGGGCTCGAGGCGCGGGCGTCCTTCGACCCGCCGGGTACATTCTCCAACGCCTGCCACGCAACGCTGGTCGTGATCGACCCGGGAACCGGCGCCATCCGGCTGCGCCGCTATCTGGTGGTGGAGGACTGCGGGGTCGTCATCAACCCGCTCATCGTGGACGGGCAGGTCCGCGGCGGGGTGACCCAGGGCGTGGCGGCCGCGCTGCTCGAGCGGATCTGCTACGACGACGAGGGGCAGCCGGTCAGCACCACCCTGATGGACTACCTGCCGCCGACGGCGGCGGAGATGTGCCCGGTCGACGTCGTTCACCTGGAGACCCCGTCGCTGTTCAGCGACACCGGCGCCAAGGGGATGGGCGAGGGCGGGACGATCGGTGCCCCGGCGGCCGTGCTCAACGCGGTCAACGACGCGCTGTCCGGCGTCACCGCCGGGTTCGACCACATCCCGGTGCTGCCGGAGGACGTGAGCTCCGCGCTCGCGCGCGCCGGGGAGGGCGCCGCGTGAGGGACATGCACCAGATCCGGCTGCGCGTCAACGGGCGTGCGCACGAGCTCACCGTGGAGGCCCGCCGGACGCTCGCCGACATGCTGCGCCACGACCTGGGCTACACCGGCACCCACCTGGGCTGCGAGCACGGGATCTGCGGCGCCTGCACGGTGCTGCTCGACGGCAGCCCGGTGCGGTCCTGCCTCATGTTCGGCGTGCAGGCCGACGGCGCCGAGGTCAGCACCGTCGAAGGCCTGGCC
>DATBBI010000304.1:0-5382 GCA_036271115.1 Trebonia sp. | reverse complement strand
CGACGACCTCGGCATCCCGTTCACCGACGCGCCGCGGCTGGTCCGCGGCCTCGACTACTACACGCGCACGACGTACGAGTTCGACCACGCGCTGCTCGGCGCCCAGTCGGGCATCGGCGGCGGCGGCCGGTACGACGGCCTCTCCGAGGACATCGGCGGACCGCCGCTGCCCGGCATCGGGTTCGCGGTCGGCCTCGACAGGATCGTGCTGGCCATGGAGGCCGAACGCGCCGCTGCTGGCGAGCCGGCCGCGACAACAGCCTGCCAGGTGTTCGGCGTGCCGCTCGGCGCCGAGGCGCACGCCGACGTGCTGACGCTGATGACAAGCCTGCGGAGGCGAGGCGTCAACGCGGACATGGCCTTCGGCGCCCGCGGCCTGAAGGGCGCGCTGCGCGCGGCGGACCGGTCGGGCGCTGCCTTCGCGGTGCTCATCGGGGCGGAGGAGAGACGCGCCGGGACCGTTTCGATAAAGGATCTCAAGACTGGTGACCAGCAGGACGTGACGGCGACGCAAGCCACGGACTGGCTGATAGAGAGGCTAGGGACGCAGTGATAAGGACGCACGAGGCCGGGACCCTGCGTGCGGAACACGCGGGGGAGCGGGTAGTTCTCGCCGGCTGGGTGGCGCGGCGGCGCGACCACGGCGGCGTCGTGTTCATCGACCTGCGGGACGCGAGCGGCGTCGTGCAGGTGGTGTGGCGCGGCGAGGAGGCGCTCGTCGCGCCAGCGGCGGGGGGTGTCGGGGGGCCGTCCCCCCGTGGCGAGGGAGCCCACGAGCTGCGGGCCGAATACTGCGTCACGGTGACCGGCGAGGTGCGCCAGCGGCCGCCGGGCAACGAGAACCCCGAGCTGCCCACCGGCGCGATCGAGGTCGTCGCCGAGTCGGTCGAGGTGCTCAGCGAGGCCGACCCGCTGCCGTTCCCCGTCGAGGGCGCCGCCGACGTCAGCGAGGACGTCAGGATCAAGTACCGCTACCTCGACATCAGGCGCGCGGAGACGGCCCGTGACCTGCGCGTCAGGTCGCAGGCCGCGTACCTGCTGAACGACGTGATGCGCGACCACAGGTTCGTGAACGTCGAGACGCCGTACCTGACCCGCTCCACGCCGGAAGGCGCGCGCGATTTCCTCGTCCCGGTCCGGCTCCGCCCGGGCAACTGGTACGCGCTGCCGCAGTCCCCGCAGCTGTTCAAGCAGCTGCTGATGGTCGGCGGCCTGGAGCGGTACTACCAGCTCGCCCGCTGCTTCCGCGACGAGGACCTGCGCAGCGACCGGCAGCCCGAGTTCACCCAGATCGACCTGGAGATGTCGTTCGTCACCCGCGAGGACGTGATCGCGGTCGCCGAGGACATCGTGGCCACCCTGTGGGGCACGATCACCGGCTACCAGGTGCCGCGGCCGATCCAGCGGATGACCTACGCGGACGCGATGGCGCGGTACGGGTCGGACAAGCCTGACCTGCGGTTCGGGGTCGAGCTGACCGACCTGACGAAGTACTTCGCCGGCACCGAGTTCCGGGTGTTCCAGGCGCCGTACACCGGCGCGGTCGTGATGCCCGGCGGCGCGTCGCAGACCCGGCGCGAGCTCGACGCCTGGCAGGACTGGGCCAAGTCGCGTGGCGCGCGCGGGCTGGCGTACGCGCTGATCGGGCCTGACGGCGAGATCTCCGGACCGGTGGCCAAAAACCTTTCTGATCCGGAACGTACGGGGCTCCCTCTGGCAGTTCAGGCTGAGCCGGGAGACTGCGTGTTCTTCGCTGCGGGCGCTGCCCGGGCGTCCCAGGAACTGCTCGGCGCGGCCCGCCTGGAGATCGGCCGCCGCTGCGGGCTCATCGACGAGTCGGCGTGGTCGTTCCTGTGGGTGGTGGACGCCCCGATGTTCGAGGAGGACGGCGAGGGCGGCTGGACCTCGGTGCACCACCCGTTCACCGCGCCGCTGCCCGAATGGGCCGACCGGTTCGTCGCTGACCCGGCGGACGCGCTGGCGGACGCCTACGACATCGTGTGCAACGGGTACGAGATCGGCGGCGGGTCGATCCGTATCCACCGGTCCGCCATGCAGCAGGCGGTGTTCGACGTGATCGGGCTGTCCGCCGAGGAGGCGAAGGCCCAGTTCGGCTTCCTGCTCGACGCGTTCAGGTTCGGGCCGCCGCCGCACGGCGGCATCGCCTTCGGCTGGGACCGGGTGATCATGCTGCTCGCCGGCGCGGAAACGATCCGCGACGTGATCGCCTTCCCGAAGACGGCCTCCGGGTCCGACCCGCTGACCGGCGCGCCCACCCCGATCACCGCGGCGCAGCGCAAGGAGGCGGGCATCGACGCCAAGCCCGCCGCCCCCGCCGCCCCCGCGGCGCCGCCGCCCGCGCCGGAGGCCTGAAACGCCGGCGCTTACTGGTTGTCACGCGCAGTAGGCTCGATGGCATGGAGAGTTTGTTCGATGAGGCGGAAGAGCGGGCGGCTGAGAAGGCCGCGCCGCTCGCCGTGCGGATGCGGCCGCGGACGCTGGACGAGGTGGTCGGCCAGCGGCACCTCACCGCGGCCGGCACGCCGTTCCGCAAGCTCATCGACAACGACGCCCCGATGTCGCTGCTGCTGTGGGGGCCGCCGGGCACCGGCAAGACCACCCTGGCGTACGTCGTCAGCCAGGTCACCAGCCGGAGGTTCACCGAGCTCTCCGCGGTGACCGCGGGCGTCAAGGACGTGCGCGCCGCCGTGGACGCCGCGCGCCGCGAGCTGGGCATGTCCGGCCGCCAGACCGTGCTGTTCATCGACGAGGTGCACAGGTTCAGCAAGACCCAGCAGGACGCGCTGCTGCCGGCGGTGGAGAACCGCTGGGTCTCCTTCATCGGCGCGACCACGGAGAACCCGTCGTTTTCCGTGGTCTCGCCGCTGATGTCGCGCTCCTTGCTGCTCACGCTGCAGCCGCTGGAGGACGACGACATCCGCATCCTGGTGGAGCGCGCCCTCGCCGACGAGCGCGGGCTCGGCGGCCGCGTGACGCTCGACCCCGACGCGCTCGACCACCTGGTGCGGCTGGCCGGCGGCGATGGACGGCGCGCGCTCACCTACCTGGAGGCCGCCGCACTCGGTACCGGCCACATCGACACGGCGACGCTCGAGCGCGCGGTGGACCGCGCCGCGGTGCGGTACGACCGCGACGGCGACCAGCACTACGATGTGATCAGCGCGTTCATCAAGTCGATCAGGGGCAGCGACGCGGACGCCGCGCTGCACTACCTCGCGCGGATGATCGAGGCGGGGGAAGACCCGCGGTTCATCGCGCGGCGGCTGATCGTGCACGCGAGCGAGGACGTCGGCATGGCCGACCCGACCGCGCTGCAGACCGCGGTCGCCGCCGCGCAGGCGGTCGAGTTCGTCGGGCTCCCCGAGGCGCGGATCAACCTGGCGCAGGCGGTGATCCACCTCGCGCTCGCGCCCAAGTCCAACGCCGTCATCAAGGCGATCGGCGCCGCCCAGGCGGACGTGCAGGCGGGACTTATCGGGGCTGTGCCCGCGCACCTGCGCGACGCGCACTACGCTGGTGCCAAGCGCCTGGGCCACGGCGACGGTTATGTGTACCCGCACGACCGGCCGGAAGGCATCGTGGCGCAGCAGTACGCCCCCGACGTGGTGGCTGCCCGCACGTACTACGAGCCCACGAATCACGGCATGGAAAACCGTTTTTCCGAACGGGCCCGTGTGATACGCGACATCCTGCGCCCCGGGCGCGGGGGCGGCGAGGGCGCCACACCTGACGAGGGTGCTCCTGCGGACTCTGACGCTTCGCACGCTTCTGACGAGGGGAACGGCAGATGACCCTGACCGGTGTCGCGGCGCTGATCGCGGCGGTGAGCTTCGCCGTGCTCGTGTGCGCCGGGGTGTACCTGACTGTCCGGCTGAACCGGGTGCTCGGTGACGCGGCCACGCTGGTGCGCGAGACGCGCGAGGACCAGCGGGTGCTGCTGATCCGCGCCAACGCGGCGGTGGACCGGGCCAGCACGCAGCTCGACCGCGCCGAGGTGGTCACCGCCAGCATGGACGAGCTTGGCGCGGGCATGACCGAGCTGGTCGGCCAGGTGAACGCGCTGGCCGGCTTCGGCCGCACCCTCGCGGGCTCGGTGGTCGGCGGCCCTGTGGGCCGGGCCGCCGCGGTCGGCTACGGCGTATGGCACGCTGTCGGGCTGCGCCGCGGCGCGCGGCGCGCGCTCCCAGGCGAGGTGGTGAAATGATCCGCAGGGGTTTCTGGCTCACCGTCGGCGCGGTCGGCGGGATCATGGCCTACCGGCGCGCCGCCCAGGTGGCGGAACGGGGCTGGGCCCGCGAGACGATCCGCTTCACCCGTGACGTGCGCGCGGGCATGGACCAGTATTTGGCTCGGCATCCGGGACGGGTTGGCCCTACCCTCGGAGCAAACCAAGACGATGAAAAGGATGACCACGATGCAGTCGGCTGAGATCGCCCGCCGGTTCCTCGCGTACTTCGAGGCGAAGGGGCACGCCATCGTGCCCTCGGCCAGCCTCGTTGCCGAAGACCCGACGCTGCTGTTCGTGGTCGCGGGAATGCAGCCGTTCAAGCCGTACCTGCTCGGCCAGCAGACGCCGCCGTGGAAGCGGGTGGCGGACGTGCAGAAGTGCGTGCGGACGCTGGACATCGAAGAGGTCGGCAAGACGACGCGGCACGCGACGTTCTTCCAGATGCTCGGCAACTGGTCGTTCGGCGACTACTTCAAGGAAGGCGCGATCCCGTTCGCCTGGGAGCTGCTGACCAAGTCCGAACGGGACGGCGGCTTCGGCTTCCCCGAGGACAAGCTGTGGGCGACCGTGCTGCACGGCGACGACGAGGCGTACGCCATCTGGCGGGACGAGATCGGCCTGCCGGAGAGCCGCATCCAGCGCCGCGGCCTGAAGGACAACTACTGGCACATGGGCGTGCCGGGCCCCGGCGGACCGTGCTCGGAGATCTACTACGACCGCGGCCCTGAGTACGGCAAGGACGGCGGCCCCGAGGCCGACGAGGACCGGTTTCTCGAGGTGTGGAACCTGGTCTTCATGCAGGACCAGCTGAGCGCGGTGCGCGCGAAGGACGACTTCGACGTCGAGGGCTCGCTGCCGTTCAAGAACGTCGACACCGGCATGGGCCTGGAGCGGATGGCCGCGCTGCTGCAGGGCGTGGACAACATCTACGAGATCGACACCACGTACAAGATCCTGGACAAGGCGGCGGAGCTCACCGAGCAGGACTACGGCACGGACCACCGCAACGACGTCGCGCTGCGCGTGGTCGCGGACCACGTGCGCAGCTCGGTGATGCTCATCGAGGACGGCGTGCTGCCGAACAACGAGGGCGGCGGCTACGTGCTGCGGCGGCTGCTGCGCCGCTCGATCCG
>DATBBI010000303.1:0-22666 GCA_036271115.1 Trebonia sp. | reverse complement strand
GATCACGATCGCGAGGAACGTCGCCCAGAAGCTGAGGCCGAAGAAGACCACGCCGATGAAGCCGACGAAGACGGTCGCGAACTCCATGTTCGGCGAGGTCCAGGTCCAGAAAAGCTGCAGCGGGCGCCCGTGGCGCTCGTTTAGCGGAATGAACTCCGCTCCCCCTGGCTCGACGGCGATGACCTTATCGCCGTACGTTCCCTCTCTGACTTCGACTTCCGGGTCGCTGACCGTGGTCATCGGTACTCCCTGTAGTTGGGCATAGCTACGTTTGGTGGCTGGAGTGCCGTCGTTGGCGCTGTGGTCGAACCGAAACCCTGTACACGTACGTTGTACCCAGGATTGGGCGGTTCCGCGTAGGCTACACCGGTGCCTTCTGCCTCGTCATCTGCCTCTTCGCCGGCGTCGTCCGCGGCGCCCGAGGCTGCGGCCGCCGGGCCGATCCCGCGGCAGGCAGGCAGCGGAATGCCGGTCGTGGGCATGGTCGGCGGCGGACAGCTCGCGCGGATGACCGCGCAGGCCGCGATCGGCCTCGGCGTAACGTTCCGGGTGCTCGCCGAGGCGCCGGCTGACAGCGCCGCGCAGGTGACGCACGATGTGACCGTCGGATCGCACTTTTCGTTGCGGGATGTGTCGGCGTTCGCCGGCCGGTGCGACGTCGTGACATTCGACCACGAGCATGTGCCCGGCCACGTCCTGGCGGAGCTGGAGTCGGCCGGCGTGCTGGTCAGGCCCGGTTCGGCCGCGCTGCGGTACACCCAGGACAAGCTGGCGATGCGCGGCGCGCTGACGTCCCGCGGCGTGCCCTGCCCGCGGTATGCGGCGGTCGCTTCCGTCGCGGACGTCGAGAAGTTCGCCGCGGGCTCGTGGCCGGTGGTGCTCAAGGCGGTGAGCGGCGGGTACGACGGCAAGGGCGTCTGGGTCTGCGCGTCCCCGGCGGAGGCGGCCGAGGTCGTGGCGCACGGGATCGCGCTGCTCGCGGAGGAGTTCGTCCCGTTCCGCCGGGAACTGGCGGCCCTGGTCGCCAGGTCTCCGTCCGGCCAGGGAGCGGCGTACCCCATCGTGCAGACCGTCCAGGTAGACGGCGTCTGCCGGGAGGTCATCGCGCCCGCGCCCGGGCTCGATCCGGAGATAGCCGCCGCGGCGCAGGCGCTGGCGCTGCGGATCGCGTCCTCGCTTGACGTGACCGGGCTGCTGGCCGTCGAGCTGTTCGAGACGGCGGCCGGCGGACTGCTCGTCAACGAGCTGGCGATGCGGCCGCACAACAGCGGGCACTGGACGATCGACGGCGCGCGGACGTCGCAGTTCGAGCAGCACCTGCGGGCGGTGCTCGACCTGCCGCTCGGGTCCTGCGCCCTGTCAGGTCCGTTCACCGTGATGGCGAACCTGCTCGGCGGCACCGACCCGGACATCTACGACCGGTACATCCACGTGATGGCGGCGGACCCGGCGGTCAAGGTGCACTTCTACGGCAAAGAGGTCCGGCCCGGCCGCAAGATCGGGCACGTCACGATCACCTGCGACTCCGCCGGCGACTTCGACGAGGCGCGGGACAGGGCCCGCCGCGCGGCCAGCTACCTGCGCTGGGGCACCGAAGACGGCGACTAGCCCGTGTAACGAAAGCGTCCCCTGCGTGCGCTTTCTTACAAGGTCATGAGGTGATTCCGGGCAGCTGGGTTAAGAAGGGCGAACGCGGGCAAACCTGCGATCGGGCTAAGCCCAAGGACACCGTCGGCTAACCTGTCACGCATTGATCAAGGTAGATGGGTCGTGGAGACTTCGTGAGCGTTGGCGAAACGCTAGCCGAGGCGCGGTCGCGAGCCGGTCTTTCCGTAGACGAGCTCAGTGAGCGCACCAAGATCAGGGGAACGGTCATCCGGTGCATCGAGCAGGATGACTATGACGCCTGCGGCGGCGACGTCTTCGTGCGCGGATACGTTCGCGCGCTCGCCAGCGCCGTCGGCATCGACGCCCGGCCGCTGATCCGCGAATACGACCAGGCCCGCACCGACACCTCAGGCGACACGTTCGCGCACGTCGCCAGGGTCGCGCACCCGGTGCCTCCATCCAGCCCCGCCGATACCGCCGTCGATGTCCCGCTGGCGGCGGGCTCCGCCGCCACATCATCCGCCGCCACATCATCCGCCGTCACATCAGACGCGACGGCAGCCGATCCGCTGCCCCCGGCCGTGCCTCCCGCGAGCCCGCCGGGTCCGTCGAGCCGGTCGGGCCCCGCGGATCCGGACGTCACGTCCGCCGATCTCCCGGCCGTGAGCGCTGACCCCGCCGTCACGGTCTTCGACCTCCCGGTTGTGACAGAAGACCCCGCGCCCACGGTCGCTGACCTGCCAGTCATCCCGCCCGAGCCAAATGAGCCCCCGGTGGGGTACGGGGACCTGCCCGGCAGCTGGACGCCTGTCCCGCCGCCCGCGCGCTACCAGCCCCGCACCAAGAACCGGGACCGCCGCCGGGTGGCCCGGGTCGCGGTCCCCGTCGTGCTGGTGCTGGCCGCGGCCGGGGTGGCCAGCGGCCTCGCGCTCTCCAGCCAGCCCGCCGCGGCGGGCAAGAACGCCGCGGCGGTCACGCAGCCCTCGAGCCACGCCGCGCCCACCCCGCTCGCCTCCAAGCCGGCCACGTCCGCCAGCGCGGCACCCACGCCCAGCGCCACGGCGCTGCCCCCCGTCACAGCGCTGCCTATCGCCAGCGCCGCGGGATTCGGCCCCGGCGGTCTCGCCGACGGCGACAACTCGCGGGTCGCGTCGTACGCGATCACCCGGGGTGCCCCGGGCCCGTGGCAGAGCCAGTGGTACGCGACGGCCCAATTCGGCAACCTCAAGCAGGGCACCGGGCTGATCCTCGATCTGGGCCGGACGGCCACGGTCACCAGCGTGCGGATCGATCTCGCCAGCTACCAGGGCGCCAACCTGCAACTGCGGGTCGGCAACACGGACGGGGCCCTGTCCAGCCTCCGTATCGCGGCGGTGGCCCACGACGTGGGCGGCACGGTCCGGCTGCACCTGCGGTCACCGCAACAGGCCAGGTACGTGCTGATCTGGTTCACCCTGCTGCCGCCGAACGGCGTCGGACAGTACCAGGCGACCATCTACCACGTCGTGGTGAACGGGCGTCCCTGACCGTGGCCGGGATGGTCACCGCCCGGCGCCGGGCCGGCCTGGCCGCGGCGCTGGGGGTGGCGGCCCTCGCCGTCCTCGGCTACGCCGCGTTCGAGTTCACCGGGCAGGCAACCGCTCCGCGCGCGGCGAGCCAGCCCGTCAGCCGCCAGCAGTCGGCCGCGAAGCCGTTGGCCACGCATCCGCCCGCCACCCCCGCGCCGATCGCCACCACCGCGGTCACCGCGACGCCTAAGCCGACCGTCGCACCGCGGCCGCAGACGCTTGCGCCGGTCAGCGCCGTGGCGTTCGGCCCGCAGGGCACGGCTGACGGCGACAACCCGCAGATCGCCGCCCGGGTGCTCACCGACCCGGCGATGGGCTGGGTGAGCCAGTGGTACGCCACGCCCAGCTTCGGCGACCTCAAGCAGGGCACCGGCCTGCTCCTCGACCTGGGCCGGACGGTCACCGTCACCACCGTCACGCTCAGCCTGGGCAGCCCGCCGGGCACGTCGCTGGAGCTGCGGCTCGGCGCGGCGCCGGATCTGACCGCCCTGCCCGTGGTCGCCACCGGCACGGCCACCCGCGACCAGCTGAGCCTGCCCCTGGCCCGCGTGGCCAGGGCGCGCTACGTGCTGCTGTGGTTCACCAGGCTGCCGCCCGACGACGCGGGCACCTACCAGCTGTTCGTGCATCAGGTCGCGATCCAGGGCCACCCCTAGCGAACCGGTTACGCTAAGCCCGTGCAGACAGAAACCCCGCTGGTCGGCGTCGTCATGGGCAGCGATTCGGACTGGCCGGTAATGCGGGCCGCGGCCGAGGCGCTCGACGAGTTCGGCGTGCCTCACGAGGCGGACGTCGTCTCGGCGCACCGGATGCCCAGGGAGATGATCGCCTACGGCGAGCGCGCCGAAGAGCGCGGGCTCCGCGTCATCATCGCCGGCGCCGGCGGCGCGGCGCACCTGCCGGGGATGCTCGCGTCGGTGACGCCGCTGCCGGTCATCGGCGTGCCGGTGCCGCTGAAGTACCTGGACGGCATGGATTCGCTGCTGTCGATTGTGCAAATGCCTGCGGGCATTCCTGTGGCGACGGTGGCGGTCGGCGGAGCGCGCAACGCGGGCCTGCTCGCGGTGCGCATCCTGGCCGCGGCGGACCCGTCGCTGCGCGCCAAAATGGCCGAATTCCAAGCGAGTCTCACGGCACAGGCCCGTGCGAAAGGCGCGGCTCTGCGTTCCATGCGGTAGCCAGTTATCCCGAACGGACCCGGCCGCCTCACCACCGTCACATTGCTCTCAGCAAATTCGTGCGCCCCTCCTGCCTCGCTGTTTTGATATGGTTAGATATGGTCGTGAGAGCGGTAGCTTCTCGCGGGAAGGTTTTATCTCTGAGGCGTTAGGGCATTCTGGGGAAGTACCGCCAATCGGAACGAGAACGACCGCAGGTGGCCGATGGGGAGGTCGGGCACATTGCGGCTAATGGGTCCTGGGGGGGATATGAGTTTTTCAGTTAGCAAGAGCCGTCCATTCCGTTCGCTGGGTCTATACCGGAGCAGCGGCAAGCACGCCGCGCCGCGCGGCGGGATCCAGTGGCCGCCGCGTCCGGCCGCGGGAGCGGAGGCGCACCGCCCGGCCCACGCGGCGTCGGTACCGAGACAACGCGAGCCCGTCGAGGAGAAGACCGCCGACCTGGAGTCGGCTGCCCCCGAGGAAGAGACTGCCTGACACCGCCCGTCCGCGTGCCGCGCCCGTTCGGTGACCTGACGGGCCCAGTTACGATCTGGGCATGAGCACGTTTGACCTGTCCGAAGAACACCAGGCGCTGCGGGAAGCCGTCCGCGCCCTCGCCGACGACAAGATCGCCCCGAGGGCGGCCGAGATCGACCGGACCGCGGAGTTTCCCTGGGACGTGTACGAAGCGCTGGTCAAGGCGGACTTCCACGCGCTGCACATCCCCGAGGAGTACGGCGGCGCGGGCGGCGACGCCCTGGCCACGGCGATCGTCATCGAGGAGGTCGCCAGGGCCTGCGCCACGTCGTCGCTGATTCCGGCGGTGAACAAGCTCGGCACGATGCCGCTGCTGCTCGGCGCGTCGGATGAGGTCAAGCGGCACTATCTGCCGCCGGTGGCGCGTGGCGAGGGAATGTTCTCCTACGCCCTGTCAGAACCGGAGGCCGGCTCGGACGCGGCCGCCATGCGCACCAGGGCGGCGCGGACGGGCGACGGGTACGTGCTCAACGGCGTGAAGCGGTGGATCACCAACGCCGGGGTGTCGAAGTTCTACACCGTGATGGCGGTGACCGATCCCGCGGCCGGGCCGAACGGGATCTCGGCGTTCGTGGTGGAGGACGGGGACGCGGGCTTCTCGTTCGGCGCGCCGGAACACAAGCTCGGCATCAAGGGCTCCCCGACGCGCGAGCTGTACTTCGACAACTGCGAGATCCCCGCCTCCCGGCTGGTCGGCGACGAGGGCCAGGGCTTCAAGATCGCGCTGCGCACCCTGGACCACACGCGGATCACGATCGCGGCGCAGGCGCTGGGGATCGCGCAGGGCGCGCTCGATTACGCGGTCGGCTACGTGAAGGAACGCCGTCAGTTCGGCCGCGCGGTCGCCGACTTCCAGGGCGTGCAGTTCATGCTCGCCGACATGGCCATGAACCTGGAGGCGGCGCGGCAGCTCACCTACGCCGCGGCCGCCAAGTCGGAACTGGCGATGGCGGGGGAGAAGGTCGCGGACCTGACGTTCTTCTCCTCGGCCGCCAAGTGCCTGGCCTCGGACGTGGCGATGTCGGTCACGACGGACGCGGTGCAGCTGCTCGGCGGCTACGGCTACGTCAGCGACTACCCGGTCGAGCGGATGATGCGGGACGCGAAGATCACCCAGATTTACGAGGGCACCAACCAGATCCAGCGCATGGTGATGGCGCGGCAGCTCCTGAAGGGCTGATCACGAGGCAGCAGCCGAGGGACTGGGTGGCCCGGCGAATCACTCGTGCCGGGCGTGCGGCTTACGCGCTCAGCTTCGGCGCCTCGGCGAGCGCTGGTGTCGTTGCGCTGTCGTCCAGGAAGCCGCCGGACTGATGTTGCCACAGCCTGGCATAGGTTCCGCCGAGACGGAGCAGTTCCTCGTGCGTGCCCTTCTCGATGATCTGGCCGTGGTCGAGCACGACGAGCCGGTCCATGCTCGCGACTGTGCTCAGCCGGTGCGCGACCACGAGCGCGGTCCGGCCATCCATGAGGTCCCACAACGCCTGCTGGACGAGGATCTCGCTCTCTGAGTCCAGCGCGCTGGTCGCCTCGTCGAGCAGTAGGACCGGCGCGTCGCGCAGGATCGCCCGGGCCAGCGCGACTCGCTGCCGCTGCCCGCCGGACAGCTTCACGCCACGCTCGCCGACTATCGTGTCGAATCCGTCCGGCAGGACGTCCGCGAACTCCGTCACGTGCGCGGCCTCCGCGGCCTGGCGAATCTGTTCGTCGGTCGCGTCCGGTCGCGCGAACGCGATGTTGTCGCGGAGGGTCCGGTGGAACATCGCCGGTTCTTGCGGCACATAGGCGATCAGGCTGCGCAGATCCGCCTGGCGCAGCTCGCTGATGTCCTGTCCGCCGATCAGGATCCGGCCCTCGTCGATGTCCGTCATCCGCAGCAGCAGCCGGGTAAGCGAGGTTTTGCCGCCGCCTGACCGGCCGACCAGTCCGAGCCTGGTCCCGCTCGGCACGACGAGGTCGAGGCCGCTGAACAACGGTCGTCCGCCGGCGTGCGCGAAGCTCACATTCTCGAAGCGGACGTCGCTCCCCGCCGGCCGCAGCGGCTCGGGCGCGATCGGGTCGAGCACGCTCGGTGGCGTCAGCAGCAACTCAGTGAACTGTGCGGCCTCGGTCAGTGAGCTCTCCATCTGGCGGTAGATCTGGTTGAACCGGAACATGATCTGTGTCGCGTTGGAGTAATACGTGAACGTCACGATGATCGCCTCGATCCCGTGACCGCCCGCGCCGAGCGCGACCGCCAGCAGCAGGCCGAATACATTGGTCAGCACGGACATCGGCGCGACCAGCGTGTCGATGCGCAGGTTCCCGTAATCCCAGGAAAGAAGCGACTTCCGCCGCTGCTCGGCAACCCGCGACTGGTGCTCGGCGGCCTCGCGGTCCTCCGCGGCGAACGCGCGGATCGTGTCGATGTTCGCCAGGCTATCGGCGACGTGCCCGGACACTCGTGCGATTGCCTCCTCGCGCTGATCGACCAGCTTCTGGCGACGGCGGATCAGCGGGGCGACGCCGGCGCCGGTGATCACGATCAGGCCAATGAGCCCGGCGACCAGCAACGGATCGAAACGCCACAGCACCACGGACGCGAACACCAGCGGCACAAGGCTGCTGACGACGTTGAACGTCAGATTGTCGGCGAAGTCCTCGAACCGGGAAGCGAAGCTCAGCACCCGCTTGGTCAGCGAGCCGGCGAAGTTGTCGTGGAAGAACGCCGCGTCCTTCGCCAGCAGTTCGTCCATGCCGATGATGTAGAGGTTCTCGATGCCACGGCCGTCGAGGCGGTTCAGGCAGTGGATACCGATTCGCCACAAGACCTCGGCGAACAGCAGCACCCCTGCGAACCCGAGCACATAGGGCATCGCCGCGCCGATCCCGGTCGGCGCGTGGCTGGCAAAGCGGCCCACCAGCAAGGCGATGATCAGCGGGGCGACATAGAAGATGCACGTGTTTCCCAGCGCGGGCAGCAGCATGGCCGGCACCGTGAAGCGCCACAACCGCGCCATCTGGCCGCCGTAGCAGCGCAGCGCGAGCAGCACCGCCCGTTTCCGGACCGGTGCCCCGCGGCCAGGTTCGGGCATGGTCATGTGTTCCCCCATCGAGCGGCCATTCCTGGCCATGGTGCCCGATCGGGGCCCTCACGGCGATCGATTTTTCTGGCTCTCCCGCCCCCTTGCTCACGGAAGTCCGCGTGAGGCCCTGGTGGCGCTCAATGCATGACGAAACGAGCTGACCCGTTCGTCCGTTTCCCGCTTGCCGGGCGTGTGGTTGCATGTGCACATGCACCTGTCAGGTGATGTCCTCCCGGCGATCGTCGGCCGCGACCGTGAGCAGGCCGAACTGGCCGCGGCGCTGGCGCGCGCGGCGGCTGGGCACGGCGGGGCGGTGCTGGTGCTCGGTGAGGCCGGGATGGGCAAGTCCATGCTTGCCGACTGGCTGGTCAGTCAGGCTGAGCACGCCGGGGTGCGGGTCGCCAGGAGCGCGTGCTCGGCGGCGGGAATGCCGCCGCTGTGGCCCTGGCGCCGGTCGCTGACAGCTATCGGCCTGGAGTTGCCGTGGCGGGAGGACCGCGCGACCGCGGGTCCCGCAGACCGGGAGGTCATGGCTGCCGCGATCGTCGAGGCAATCGCCGGCGCCGCCGCGCGCCAGCCGCTGCTCATCGTGCTCGAGGACCTGCACTGGTCCGACCTTGTGTCGGTGATGGTCGCCAGGGGGGCGGCCGAGGCAGCCGCGGCCCTGCCGCTGATGCTGGTGCTCACCTGCCGGGAGGAGCAGGACGAGGCCACGCAGCAGGTCCGTGACCGGCTCGCGGGGCTCCCAGCCAGCGTGCGGCGGGTGCTGCTGCCGCCGCTCGATGAGGCCGCGGTCGCCGCCCTCATGAGCAGTGTTGCCGGACCCGGCCTGGCCGGGCAGGATGCGGCGGCCCTGCGGGCCCGGACCGGCGGCAACCCGTTTTTCGTGCAGGAGGTGGGCCGGCTGGCCGCCGCGCGGGGACCCGCGGCGACGCTGATGGTGCCACCGGGCGTCCAAGAGGTGCTGCAGCGACGGCTGGCCAGGCTCAGCCAGCCGTGCGCGTCGCTGTTGACCGCGGCCGCGATCGTTGCTGAGACGGCAGCGGAGACGATCGAGGATGACCTGCTGTGCCAGGTGAGCGGAGTCAGCGAGGAAGCTGCTGCCCGGCTGCTCGATGAGGCTGCGGCGGGACGGGTGCTTGACGTCGACCCGGCCGGCCCCGCGCGGTACAGGTTCCGGCACGCGCTCATTCGCGAGGTGCTCGATCATGGCCTGTCCAGTGCACAGCGCGGCGCGTTGCACGCGGCGGCCGCCGAGGTGCTGGAGCAGCGGGTCAGCCCGTCCGCCGCGGCCGCCAGGCTCGCCTACCACTGGTCCCGCGCGGCTGGCCCTTCGGCCCGCGAGAAGGCTGCCGACTGGTCGCTGCGGGCGGCACGGGACGCGGTCGCCGGCTTCGGCTTCGAGGCCGCCGCGGCACACTATGCCCGCGCGCTCGCCAGCCGCCCGGCCGAGGCGACCGCGGTATCGGTCGAGTACGGCGAAGCACTGCAGCTATGCGGCGACGTCGCCGCGGCCAGGGAAGTGCTGCTCGGCGCCGCCCGCGAGGCGGCATCAGCCGGACGGGAACGCGCCGGCGACCTGGCCAGGGCAGCGCTCGCCCTCGGCGGCGGGCTGGCGGGCTTCGAGGTCCCGCTGCAAGACGAAGAGCAGGCGGACTTGCTGCGGAGCGCTGATGCGGCGCTCCCTCCGGGGGAGACCGCGCTGCGGGCCGCGGTGCGCGGCCGGCTGTCGCTGGCGCTGGCAGGCTCCGCGTCTCAGGCGGAGCGGGTGGCGCTGGCGCAGGACGCGGTCCGGCTAGCCCGCGCCGCCGGAGAGCGGCAGATCGAGTCGGCCGTGCTAGCCGCCTACTGCGACGCGATCGCGGGTCCTGACTACGTGCACGAGCGGACCGAGGCCGCGACCAGGATGCTCAACCTCGCCAGTGACCCGCCTGATGCGAGCCTGCAGCGGCAGGCCACTGTGCTGCTCGCCCGTCGGCTGCTGCTGGTAGCGCTCCTTGAGCAGGGCGACCTGTCCGCGGCGGAGCAGCAGGCGGTCGCGTACGAGCGGCTGGCCCGCCGCCTAGGGATCCCGCGGTACGGCTGGCTGCCGGAGATCTGGCGCGCCATGCGCGCGCTGCTTGATGGTGACCCGGACGGCGCGCTGGAGCACGCGGCCGCCGCGGAGGCCATCGGCCTCCGGGCGCACAGCCTCAACGCACAGCTCATGGCGTTCACCGCGCGCATGCAAGCTCACCTCGACCGCGGCACCGCCGCCGAGTACGCCGACGACGTCAAAACGCTGATGGCCGGGGCCGGCCCTGACCTGCCGGCCATGTACTACGCGGCGCCGGCCCGGTTCCTGCTCGCGGCCGGGGACGCCGGCCAGGCGCGGGCGGTGCTTCGTCACCTGCTAGCGGGCCCGGCGTGGGGCAGGCCCAAGGACGCCGAGTGGCTGGAATGCCACTGGGCGATGGCCGACATCGCGATCAGCCTGGATGACCGGGCGGCTGCGGCGCTGCTGGCGGACGAGCTTGTCCCCTACGAAAAGCTGTGGGCGGTGGACGGGATTGGCGGCGCCGTGTTCGGAACGGTTGCCGAGCAGATCGGCAAGCTGGCCGCTCACCTGGGACGGCCCGACGAGGCGCACCGGTACCTGGCTGTGGCGCGCGACCGGTACGAGCAGGCGGGCACCCCCGCACTGGTCGCCCGTCTGGACGCCCTGAGGGCCCCGCGGCCGGAGGCTCAGTCAGTCGGCGCCGCCGCAGCGGCTGGCCGGCTGCAGCGCAACGGGCAGGTCTGGCTGATGGAGTGGCGCGGCCGCCGCAGCACCTTGCCGGACTCGAAGGGCATCCGCGATCTGGCCGTCCTGCTCGCGCATCCGGGGCAGCCGGTGCCCGCGCTTGAGCTGGTTGAGGCCGCGGGCGGCCCGCCAGCCGCGACGGCCGGCGGGAGTCTCGGCCCGGTTCTCGACGCCACCGCCCGCCGTGCCTACCAGCAGCGCCTTGCCGACCTGGAAGAGGAGCTGGCCGAGGCAGAGGGGAACGCCGACCTCGGCCAGCTGGGGCGGCTCCGGGCCGAGCGGTCAATGCTTGCCGCCGAGCTCGCGGGCGCGCTCGGCCTGGGCGGCCGCGCCAGGTTCGCCGGCGATCCGGCTGAGCGCGCCCGCAAGGCGGTCACGATGCGCATCCGGGCCGCGATCAGCGCCGTCGCCGAGCAGGACGACGCCCTCGCCAGGCACCTGCGCAACGCGATCCGCACCGGACGGCTGTGCAGCTACCAGCCCGAGGAATCCGTCAGATGGCAGACCTGACAATGCCAGCCGGGAACTGACGCCTCCATGCCGTATCCCGCGACAAGAAAGGGGTGATCGGGATGACAACGACAAGCGTCGCGCCCAGCGCGATCGAGGCGCTGGCGGGCCGGATCTTCAGCACGGGGGTGGGAGCAGCCGAGCTGTGCACCGCCTACCTGGGAATTCACCTGGGGCTCTATCAGTCCCTCGCTGCTTCGCCGGCGACTTCCGCGGTGCTGGCCGAACGAACCGGCTGCGACGAACGGTACGTGCGCGAGTGGCTGACGGCGCAGGCGGTTGCCGGCCTGCTCACCGCGGCCGGACCGGACCCGGCGTCAGCCGAGTTCGCGCTGGCCGAGGGCACCTACGAGGTGCTCGTGGACGAGACCTCGCCGGCCTACCTCGGCGGCCTGGCCGACGTTGTCGCGGCGGCCGGCCGGGTGCTGCCGCTGCTGGCCGACGCCTACCGGACCGGCGCGGGCGTGCCGTATGCCGCCTACGGGCCGGACGGGGTCAGTGCGCAGTCGGCGCTCAACCGGCCAGCCTTCGTGAACTCACTGGTGGCCGACTGGCTGCCGCAGCTTCCTGACGTGCTGGCCCGGCTGCGAGACGAAGACCGTCCCGCGCGGGTGGCTGACTTGGGCTGCGGCACGGGCTGGGCGGCGATCGAGCTGGCCAAGGCGTTCCCGCACGTGCGGGTGGACGGCCGGGACAACGACGAGGCGTCCATCGCGATCGGCCGGCAGCACGCGGCCGACCACGGCGTGGCCGACCGGGTGGACCTGGAGGTGACCGACCTTGCGGACGAATCGGCTGACTGGTCGCCGCGCTACGACCTGGTGCTCTTCGTCGAGTGCGTGCACGACTTCCCGCGGCCGGTCGAGGCGCTGCGGCACGCTCGCGCCGCGTTGCGGCCGGGCGGTACCGTCCTGGTCGTGGACGAACGGGCAGCCGAGACCTTCACCGCGCCTGGTGACGAGGTCGAGCGGTTCTTCGCCGCGGCCAGCACGATCTGGTGCCTCCCGCAGGGCCGGGTCGGCCAGGACCCGGAGCCGGTGGGCACCCTCATCAGGCCCGCGGCCATGCGCGACCTCGCCCGCCGGGCAGGTTACGCCGAGGCCGTGATCCTGCCGATCGAGCACCCGGCGTGGCGGTTCTACCGGCTGGTCCCGTGACCGCGCTCGACGGCAAGGTCGCGATCGTAACCGGCACGTCCTCCGGGCTTGGCCGTCGGTTCGCGGAGGTGCTGGACGACGCGGGCGCCCGCGTCGTCCTCGCCTCCCGCCGGCATCAGGCGGACCTCGACCTGGCCGCAAGGCTGCGGGACGCGCTGCCGGTGGGCTGCGACGTGCGCAGCCCTGCGGACCGCGAGACCCTTGTGCGGGCCGCGACCGACCGTTTCGGCCAGATCGACATCCTGGTCAACAACGCCGGCGTCGCGTACTCCGGCCCGGCCGAGGAGGAGAGCCCTGAGCACCTGCGGGACCAGATCGACACGAACCTGACCGCTGTGTTCGCGCTTGCCCAGCTCGTCGGCCGGCACATGCTGGCCCGGCGCAGCGGGGTGATCGTCAACATCGCGTCCCCGTCGGCCGCCGTGAGCCTCGACCGGTACGGGCTGGCCGGATACGGCGCGACCAAGGCTGGTGTCGTAGCGCTGACCAGGGAGCTTGCCTACCAGTGGGGCGGCCGCGGAGTCCGGGTCAACGCCCTCGCGCCGTCGTTCTTCCCCAGCGCGACCACCGGCTGGCTGGAAGATCCCGACCAGGTCGCCTGGATATCCGCCAACACGCCGCTGGGCCGCCCGCCGCGGCCCGGTGAACTCGACGGGCCGCTGCTGTTCCTGGCCTCCGACGCCTCGAGTTACGTGACCGGGCAGACCCTGTACGTGGACGGCGGGTGGACCTGCCGCTGACCACCGCCGATGGGCGACTGGATAGCCGGTTATGCGGCGAGCAGCCGCTCGAAGAACGAGCGGTAGAGGCGCAGCCCTTGCCTGAGTTCTTCCGTGGAGACCTGGTTGTCGCCGGCCCAGCGGTTTTCGAGTTCGGCGCGCTCGGAGGCGAACATCGTGGCCAGTCGCTGCATGAGCTCCGCTACGAGCGCGTCGGCTTCCCGGACCGCTGTTGTGGGCTCGTCGACGAACTCTGCCTGGATGTCCTTCCAGCGCATGGTCATGTTCTGCAGCTCGCGTTCATCCAGCAGGCTGGCATGCAATCCGGGGTCAGCTGTGGTCCTGCCGCCGGCGCCGGCATCCGGCGCGGGAATGCCATCCTGGGCCGGCCCGGTGCCTGCAGCGGCGATCTGCTCGGTGGTCAGGCCCTGGTCCTGGGTGTTGCCAGCGTCGTTCATCATCCGTCTCGCCGTCCTATCTGCTGGTTGTCGTATTCCGTGTCCGAAGCCGCGGGACCGGCGCCGTTGCCTTCCGGGCGGAGCAGTTCGTCGAACAGGGACCGGTACCGCAGCAGTGCCTCGCGCAGGTCTTCGGTACTGGCCTGCTGCGTCTCGGCGCGCTGCTGTACCGCGTGCGCGAACCGGTAGTTCTCGACGGTGTCCGGATGGTCGACCGAGATCAGTTCGGCCTGCGCATCGAAGTCCTTCATCGGGTAACCCCGTGCTTCCATCACGCGGGTGATGAGGGTGTCAGCAGCACCTGTGGCTTGCGCCGGCTGGTCGACGAACCGCTCCTGCAGATCGCGCCATTCGCTGGCGAAGCTCAGCCGGGTCGCTTCCGGCAGCGGCTGAAGGTCGAACTGAGCACGCTGCTTCTCACGTGCGCGAAGGTTGGCCTCGGCCGCACGCTGGTCCTCGCTGTTCTCTACCGCCCGGTCGTATTCCGGGCCGAAGTGGCCGCGAAGCATGGCGGTTCTTCGTCTCCTGGCCCCCACTACGACCAGCGCGACGACGACCACTACAACAATGGCAATCACGACCCATACCCAGGCAGCCATCAGATCCTCCTGTCATTGGATCTGCTTCTGCTACCCGGTCACAGACGCCCAAACGGCGCACGCGGACTGGAGCCAGAACCCTCGTCGGCCGCGCCCCGCCGGACCTTTCATGCGCGCTGCGCCGGGCAGGGGCGGGTACCTGCGGCCGTGACAGCCGCGTCGGACATGCGGCGAGCTGGAACGACTTGCGTGACTCGCGGCCGCCGCTACCAGCGAACCACGGGAGAACCTATAACTGACCCTGACACCTCGCGTCACGTCGAGATCAAGGACGACGACGACCGCACCGCGGCCGTGGCGGACGTAACGACCGCCAGAGGTCCGGACGGCACCGTCCGGACCTCGATGTACGCGAAGAACGAGCACGTACGGCCCGGGGACCGAGCCGCCTTGGTCGATGAGGTCATGGACCTGCCCGAGGTCAAGGCAAGCAACCGGGTAGAGGCCACCGTCCCGCTCGGCGATGCCGAGTCGGTCGAGCGCCTCAGGGAGCGCACCGACGATGCGACCCTGCGGGCGGCAGGCGGGACCACACTGCTTGACGCGAACGTGCCGCCGGATGACGGGTACCCGCCAGCCGACGGCCAGCCCCCCGCCGACGCTGACAGCCGAGGCCGGGATCATCAGGAGGACTAGCGCGGTACGGAGTGGTCCTTCTCGCCCGACACGATCAGCATCGCCCCCGGGATAGTTGACGCAACCTGTTGGTTGCTATAGTGTCGCAACCAAACAGTTGCTAAATGGTGGAGGGAATCGTGGCATTTCCTGATCGCATCGAGCGAACCGTCGAGATCGCTCACCCGCCGGCCAAGGTATGGGCGGCGCTCACTACCGCCGAAGGGCTTAGCGCCTGGTTCGGCAAGGACGCGAAGATCGACCTGCGCCCTGGCGGCTCGGCCAGCATGCGATGGGACGGCGGCTACAGCGCCGACATGCGAGTGGAACGGGTGGAGGAGCCGACGGTGTTCGGCTTCACCTGGCACATCTTCGGGCTGTCCGAGGACGACCCGCGCCGTACCTACGTCGAGTTCACGCTGGAGCCGACAGGCGCCGGCACGCGGCTGACCGTGGTCGAGTCCGGCTTCGCGCAGCTTCCCGAGGACGCCTACCGAACGGCGTACGACGGCAACACCGAGGGGTGGGCGAGTGAGCTCGGCGAGCTTGTCGACTACCTCGATGCCGCAGCCTGACATCGAGGCCATCGCCGAACAGGTCTTTGTCGCCCTGGCCGACCCGAGCCGGCGCGCCATCCTGGCCGCGCTGGCCTCGGGGGGCCCGGCCACCGCCACGGACCTGGCCCTCCAGCTGCCGATCACTCGCCAGGCGGTCGCCAAGCACCTGGTGCTGCTGGCCGAGGCGGGCCTGGTGACGGCCGAACCAGGGGAACGGCGCCGGGTGCGGTACCGGCTGAGCTCGGCGCCGATGCGGGTGGCGCAGCAGTTCCTTGCCGCGCTGGCGCGTGACTGGGACGGCCAGCTCGGCGCGCTGAAGGATCACCTCGACCAGCATGCGGGCAAATCCCAGGAGGACTGATGGTCAACGCGGCATCCCGGCGCCTGGTCGCGCCGCCGGCAGTGCTGGCGGCGACGCTCGGGCTCGCCGCCGCGTGCTGGGCGGTCGCGGTCTGGCTGATGGACGGCATGGACATGGGGGTCGCGACCCGGCCAGGGCCGTTCGGGTTCTTCGCCGCGGCGTGGGTGACGATGATGGCGGCGATGATGCTGCCGGGCGCGGCGCCGGCGATCGCCAGGCACGTCCGCCTCAGCGGTAAGGCGAGTGCCGCGCTGCCGTTCGCCGGGTACTACCTGGCCATCTGGGCCCTCGCGGGCGTCGTGGCGTACGCGCTAGACCGGCCGCACGGGTCGCTGGCCGCCGGCGCGGTGGTGATCGCGGCAGGGGTCTACGAACTGACGCCGGTCAAGCGGCAGTTCCGCCAGCGCGGCCGTGAGAACGCCGATTCCGGGCTGGGATACGGGCTGTGCTGCGTCGGCTCGGGCATCGGGCTGATGGCGATGCTGGTGGCGCTGGGCGTGATGAGCCTGATCTGGATGGCGGTGGTCGCCGCCGTCTGCTGCGCCCAGAAGCTGCTGCCCCCGAAGGCCGCGATCGACATTCCGCTGGCGCTGGCGATCGTCGGGCTCGGACTGGTGATCGTCTGCGCGCCCTCGCTGGTTCCGGGGCTGGTCCCGCCAGCGATGTAACGACACGAGACAGAAGAAGGGGACAGGCAATGACCAGTCATAAGACGGGTACCCGCGAGGAGTGGCTAGCCGCGCGGCTGGAGCTGCTCCAGGCGGAGAAGGAGCTGACCCGGCGCAGCGACGAGGTGGCCAGGCAGCGGCGGGAGCTGCCCTGGGTCCGGGTCGACAAGGACTACCGATTCGAGACCGACGAGGGGACGGCGTCGCTCGCCGGCCTGTTCCGCGGCCGCTCGCAGCTGCTCGTCTACCACTTCATGCTCGGGCCCGACTACACCGCCGGATGCCCGTCCTGCTCGGCGATCGCCGACGGCTTCAACGGCTCCGCTGTCCACCTCGCCAACCACGACGTCGCGCTCTGCGCGGTGTCGCGGGCGCCGCTGGAGAAAATACAGGCCTACCGGCGGCGGATGGGCTGGAGCTTCCCGTGGGCGTCCGCCTACGGCAGCGACTTCAACTTCGACTTCGGGGTGGCGCACACCAAGGAGGAGTGGGAAGCGGGCACCGTCGCGTACAACTTCGGCGAGATGGACCTGCGGCCTGCGGCCGGCCAGGAGGACGCACTCGACGCCTTCAGCCAGTCGATGGTCGGCACGGACTGGCAGACCTACCGGCGCGAAGGGCCCGGCATGAGCGCCTTCGCGCTGCAGGACGGCACCGTCTACCACGCGTACTCGGCGTACTCGCGCGGGCTTGACGGCCTGTGGGGCGGGTACCAGTGGCTCGACCGCGCGCCACTCGGCCGCAACGAGAACGGTTACTGGTGGCGCCGCCACGACGAGTACGACAGCCAGTGAGCGGCCCGCCCGCGAGGTAACCGGCACAATGTGGGGATGGACGCTAAGCGGGCGACGCTGCGGGACGTGGCCGCCGCGGCGGGCGTCTCGCGTGCGCTCGCCGGTTTCGTGCTCGGCGACGATCACGGCAAGTCGATCCCTGAGCCGACGCGGGAGCGCGTCAGGGAGGCCGCGAGGAACCTGGGCTACGTGCCGCACGGAATCGCCAGGGCGCTGCGGGAGGGCAGCTCACGGGTCGTGGTGCTGAGCATCGACCCCAGCCTGGAGAGCAACTACTCGCGCACCTTCGCCCGCGGGCTGAACGACGAGCTGGCCGCGCACGGCCACCTGCTGCTCGTGCTGCACGAGCACTCCGCGCCCGTGCCGGAGCGGCAGATCCTGGACACGATCTCGCCGCGCGCGGTGATCAGGCTGCCGGGGAACTACCTGACGGCCGGGCACGAGCTGGACGACGGCGGCTGGGAAGGCGGGTTCGCCGCGAACATCCTCGTGCAGGTGCGCTACCTCGCCGACCGCGGTCATGCCGCCATCGCGGTGGCGCTCCCCGACGGCGACCCGCCGCTGGGGCCGGTGCGGGTGCGCTTCGCCCGCGAGGCGGCGGCGCGGGCCGGCCTTCGGGAACCGGCGGTGCTGGTCGTGCCGCGCTCGCGGCCCGCTGCCGTCCAGGCCGTCAGGGAACTGCGCGCCGCGCACGCCGCGGTGACGGCGGTGGCGGCCTACGACGATGACGTGGCGCTGCGCGTGCTCGCCGCGATGCGCGCCCTGGGGCTGGCCGCGCCGGCCGACCTGGCCGTCATCGGGTTCGACGACACCGACTACGGCGCGCTCGTCGACCCGGCGCTGACGACCGTGCACGTCGACGCCGAGGAGCACGGCCGCAAGGCCGCCCGCGAGGTCCTCGGCCTCGACCCTGGCCCCCTCGCGCGCTACGCGCCCGGACGGGTGATCGTCAGGGAATCCGCCTGAGGCCTGCTCGGCTTCGGTTCTTCCGTCCTGGCTTCCTGCCTGTTACAGTCCCGTTTAACCCGATCGGTAGACCGATCTACCGAACGAGTCCAGCCCGGGACTCACGAGCGCCAGCGGAGGTGCGCGATGGCAGGTGCGGCAGCGCGGCAGCGCCAGGCATACGAGGCGATGCTGAAGAACGATGCCGAGCCGTTCATCACGGGGGTGCCGGTGCTGTTCAGCTCGGCGGGGGCAGCGCAGGACGAGGCCAACCCCAAGGGCGGGTACGGCCGGTTCGCGCAGATCCTGCTTCCGATGGAGTACGGAAGCTGGGCGCAGGAGGCCCAGGCGCACGTCCGGTCGGCGTACCTCGGCGACTGGACGTCGCTGAGCAAGGTGCTGCTGCGGGGCCGGCAGGCCTTGGAGTTCCTCGCCACGGCCGGGCTGAACGACCTGTCCCGGTTCGAGACCGGCCAGGTCAGGCACCACGTGCAGCTGGACGAGAACGGCTGGGTCGCGTCCGAGGGCGTCCTCGTCAGGCTCGGCGAGGAGGAGTTCGGCTATACCGCGGGGAGCTGCGACTGGCTGGCGTGGCAGTTCAGCCAGGGCAACTGGGACGCCGAGATTGCCGACATCAGCCCCGAGACGTTCATCTTCGGGATCCAGGGGCCGCAGTCCCTGTTCATCCTGGAGAAGGCCATCGGCGAGTCGCTGCGCGACCTCGGCTTCAACCGCAGCCGCCCCGCATCGCTGGGCGGCGTGCCCGTGCGTGTGCTGCGCACCGGGATCTCCGGCGAGCTGGGCTATGAGCTGCACGGCCCGGCTGACGACGCCGGCCAGGCCTGGCTGGCGGTCGCGGGGGCGGGCCAGGAGTTCGGCATGCACCTGCTCGGCTTCCGCTCCCAGCCGGTACAGCACATCGAGGCGGGCATCGCGACCAACGGCCTGGACTACCTGCCGGCGGCCGCCATCACCCCCGGCGCCCCCCGCCAGTTCAAGCGCGGCTCGATCGGCGGCAGCTTCGTCCCGGCCAGCGGGTTCACCGACTACTTCCGCAAGCCAGGCGAGCTGGGCTGGGGGCCGCGCACTCTGCCGGGCCATGACTTCCTCGGCCGCGACGCCCTCGCCGCCGACGCCGCCGCCGGCGGGCCCGCCAGGACCCTCGCGGGCCTGGCCTGGAACGCCGCCGACGTGACCGGAATCCTCACCTCGATGCTCAGTGACGGCGAGCTGCCCGACCAGATGGACATGCCCAGGCTGGCCGGGCCGAGCTTCGATCAGGTCCTCGTCGGCGGCGCCCCGGCGGGCGTGTCGACGGGCCGAACCGTCAGCCCCACACTGCGGGCGATGATCTCCCTATGCGTCATCGATCGCGCCCACGCTGCCCCCGGCACCGCGGTGACGGTCATCTGGGGCCGGCCGGGGACCTCGCAACGCGAGATCCGCGCCACCGTCACCGCACTGCCGTTCAAGCCGGACCGCCGGCGGGTGGATGTCACCGTGCTTTAGGCAGGGATAGCGCGCAGCTCGGCAGCGAGGCTGTCCAGGCTGATCGGGCCGAGGCTGAGCGCGGCCGTGTGCCAGCGTTTCAAGTCGAATCCAGGGTGCCGGGCGGCTTCTGCCCGGGCCGCGAGCCAGGCGCGTTCGCCCAGCTTGTAGGCGATCGCCTGGGCCGGCCAGCCGAAGTAGCGCACCACCTCGGCGTGCACCCGGCTCGGCTCGGCGCGGCCTCGCTCGCGCAGCACCTGGCACGCCTTCTCGAAGGTCCACCGGGACCCGTCCGGCAACGGCAGGTCCAAGTGCGCGCCGATGTCGATGACCACGCGGGCGGCTCGCAGCGCCGATGCGGCGAGCATGCCCAGCCGCGTGCCTGGCTCGTCGAACCAGCCGAGCTCATCGGCCAGCCGCTCGGCGTAAAGGGCCCAGCCTTCACCGTGCCCGCTGATGAAGGTGCACTTCGCGTAGCGGGACAGCGAGTCTCCCGCCGTCGCCGCGGCCCCCACCTGCAGATGATGGCCGGGCACGCCCTCGTGGAATACCGTCGTCAGCTCGTCCCAGGTGTTGAACCGGTCCCGGTCGCGGACCGGCCACCAGGTGCGTCCTGGCCTGGACAGGTCCTCGGTGGGCGGTGTGTAGTACGCGGCCCCTGAGGTAGAGCTGCGCGCCAGCACGACGTCAATGGTGCGCAGCGGCGGCGCGATGTCGAAGTGCACGCCGTCCAGTGCCTCGACCGCACGGGCATGCCGCTCCCTGAGCCAGTCCAGGTACGCGTCGTCGCCGTCCACGTAGGCGGATCCGTCCAGGATGGCCGTCGCCTCGTCGACCGTCACGCCCTGGCGGACCCGGCCCGCTTCCGCGGCCATCTCGGCCTCGATCCTGGCGAGTTCGGCCCAGCCCCACTCGTAGGCTTCCCCGGGGTCGAGGTCCGCGCCCAGCGTCAGCCGTGCCGCTAGCGCGTACCGCTCGGCGCCAACCGCGTCCGCCTCCGTCGCCCGCGGCGCGTAGCTGTCCCGCAGGTAGCGGGCGGTCTCGGCGTAGCCGGCGTGCGCGGCGACCGCGGCCGCGGCAAGCTCGGCTGCCAGCGGCCCGTCACCGTAGCCGGCCACCAGCGCGTCGTGAGTTCCCGCCGCGTACTTGCCGGCCTGGATCGCTCCCTCGACCGCCTGGCGGCGCGCGGACGGCAGGCCGCGGGCCAGGCCCTCGTCCAGGCTGGTGCGCCAGCCGGCGAACATCTCGGGGATGGCCCGCAGCCGGGCGGCGATGTTCCGCCAGTCGTCGTCACTCCCGCGGGGGAGCAGGTCCACGCTGTCGCGGACATTGCTGACCAGGCCGAACGGGGTGCGCAGGTTACGCAGCTGCTCACCTGAGCGATGCAGGGCCAGCTGGACCTCCAGTCGCTCGCGGAGATGCGCGGCAGCCAGCCGGTCGCGCTCGGACGTGACCGGCACGCTGCCGAGCCCGGCCAGGGTGCCGGACATCAGGTCCGCCCAGGCCTCCTGGCCGCCAGGGCTGTAATCGGTAGCGGCGCCGAAGGGCTCGGCGAGGTAACCGCCGATTCCGACCGGATCGAGTGCCGCCCACCTCGTGACGAAGTCATCGCAAAACCGGAACATCGGCGTCATAGATAAACACCCTAGGCGGCCCCGACGCGGTCGCCGGACCAGGATGGCGGGCCCGACCCCAGGCGAGGGGCGGTCCTCCGGCATCGCCGCCCGCTACTACGCGGAAATGTTCACCGGCCTGGGCTGAGCCCGCCACCCGTTCAGGCCAGCGCGCTGACTACCGCGATCACGGCCGGCTCCATCTGATTTCCATCGTGGCTGCCCCGTGACTGCACGCGGGCAGGGCATCCTCGGGACCCGACCGTCCGGGCGTCGCGGGGAGGCACCCTTGCTGGAGCTGCTGGCGTTTGTCCTGCTGGCCGTCGCCGTCATCGTCGTGCTGCAGCTTGTAGCGAACAGGACCGGGTTGCCGGCCGCGGCGCTGCTGACCATGGCCGGCCTGCTGTACGCGGAGCTGCCCGGCCCGAACCTCACGCTGGACCCGCACGCGATCCTCACGTTCGTGATACCGCCGCTGATCTACAGCGCCGCGCTCAACTCGTCCCTGACCGCGATCAGGAAGAACCTGCGGACGGTGATCAGCCTGTCCATCGGGCTCGTGCTGGCCACCGGGGTGATCACCGGAGTCGCCCTGGGCCTGTTCGTGCCGGAGGTAGGGCTGGCCGCCGGGGTCGTGCTCGGCGCCGCGATCGCGCCGACCGATCCGGTGGCCGCGCTCGCGGTCGGTACGGGGGCGCGGCTGCCGGCCCGCCTGGTCACGATCATCGAGGGCGAGGGCCTGCTGAACGACGCCACCGCCCTCACCTTGCTCACGGTGGCGGTCACGGCGGTGACGAGCGGCGGGTTCTCGTTCGGCGGCGCGGTGCTGCATTTTCTCGCTGCCGCGGTCGGCGGGCTGCTCTCCGGGGTCGTGGTCGCGCTCGCCATGCGGCTGCTGCGGCGGGCCATTCATGATCCCTTGCTGGTCAATGCGCTGTCGCTGGCCACGCCGTTCGCCGCGTACCTGCTAGGGGAGGCGGCACACGTGTCCGGGGTGCTGGCCGTCGCGGTCGCCGGGCTGATGATCGGGCACGACACGCCGCGCTTCACCTCGGGCGCCAGTCGCTTGCAGGTGAGCGCCGTCTGGCGGCTGGCGGACTTCTTGCTGCAGGGGTTCGTTTTCCTGCTGATCGGGCAGCAGATCCTGCCCGTGGTCCGTGGCCTGCGGGAGTACTCGCCGGGCACGGTCGGTGCGGCCGTGGCCATCAGCCTTGGCGTGGTCCTGGTGCTGCGCCCGCTGTGGCTGCTCCTAATGGCGGGACGGCGGCTGGGCGGCCGGGAGATCGGCGTGCTGAGCTGGGCTGGCACCCGGGGCGTGATCAGCCTGGCGGCGATCTTCACGGTGCCGCTGACCACCTCGGACGGGCAGCCGTTCCCGGGGCGTGACCTGCTGCTGTTCTGCACGTTCCTGGTCGTGGTGGTGACGCTGCTCGGGCAGGGGCTGACGTTCGGGCTGGTTGCC
>DATBBI010000302.1:0-7783 GCA_036271115.1 Trebonia sp. | reverse complement strand
GGCCGGTCATCGGCCAGCAGGTTGAGCTGGCGCGGGCCGCTGACGCGCATGCCGCGATCGAGGCCAGGGCGACGATCGGCAAGACGCTGCTCGCCGTGTCATCCTGACTCAACCGTGCTTAACCGCGCCAGCGGAGGAAGGCGACGGCGGCCGCGTAGGCGACCCCGGCCAGCGCGCCGAGCCAGGTGTACGGGCTGCCGTCGTGCCCGCGCGCGATCTCGACAAGGAAGGCGACGATCACGGCGACGATGAGTACCATCCCGGTCGCGGCGGTCGCCCGCAGGTCGATCTGGGCGAACCGCTCGTCGCGGCCGTCGCCGCGCAGGCCGCGGATCGTCTCGCTGCGCCCGGCCAGCGCGACGAACAGTCCGAAGCCCGCCATGATGACGAGCCCGATCAGGCCGGTCACCAGCTGATGCCCGAGCCAGCCCGCCAGCAGCACCGCGCAGCCGAACACAACGCATACGGCTGGCATCAGCCACCGGGAGCCGGAACCCCGCCGGCCGCAGTTAACCCTGGTCATCAAACATCTCCTCGACCGTGACGCCGAAGTACCTGGCGAGCGCCAGCGCCAGCGGAAGCGACGGCGTATAGCGCTCGTTCTCGATCGAGTTGATCGTCTGCCGCGACACCCCCATCGCCTCCGCTAGCTCCCCCTGGGCCAGGCCCTTCTCGATGCGCATCGTGCGCACCAGGTTCTTCATCGCTGCCCGTCCGCCGCGCGGCTACCGCGGCTGCCAGCGACGGATCTGCAGGCAGCGGCGCGTTTCGCGCGGCGAGATCACCGCGATGATCACCGCCGGCAGCCAGCCCACAGAAAGGACCGGCGACCAGCTGCCCTGGCGGACCGACTGAACGATCGCGCTGACCGCGATCAGCGTTGCGGCGATCGCCGCTGCCGCGTACAGCCATCGTGCGCTGAGCTTCATCGAGCACTCCCTCCTGTAAAGTCAGCTTGTCATGACAAGCATGCTTGACAGATGCGGCAGTTGTCAAGCGCGCTTGTCAGGTGCCGGTCGTGTTAAGTTTTTTTGACTTCATGTCAAGAACGGCTTACACTCGAGATGTCAAAGATTTTAGACATCGCATCGGGAGGGGACGTGACTCACCAGGAGAAGCGCGCGTGGATCATGCTGGTGGTCTCGACGGCCGCGTACGGCGTGTACGCGGGGATCATTCTCAGCCGCGCCGACGGGCAGCCGCTGCCGCAGGTCCCGTACGCCGCGACCCTGCTGTGGACGATCGGCGCGTCGATCCTCGCCTCGATCGTGCTCGAGATCGCGCTCGGGGTCGTGAATCCGCGCGCGTCGCGGCTGAAGGACGACAGAGACCGGCAGATCGGCCGTCTTGGCGACTACACCGGCCAGTCCTTCGTGATCATCGGCGCGGTCGCCGCGATGCTGATGGCGATGGCCCGCTGGGACACGTTCTGGATCGCCAACGTGATCTACCTGTGCTTCTTCCTCTCGGCGGTGCTCGGCGCCGCCACCAAGATCATCGCGTACCGGAAGGGCTTCCCGCAGTGGTGAAGCCGACCCAGGTCACCAACTCCATCCGGGCCCTGCGGTTCGCCAACGGCGAGATGACCCAGGCTGACCTCGCCGAACGCATCGGCGTGACCCGGCAGACCGTCATCGCGATCGAGCAGGGCCGGTACTCGCCGTCGCTGGAGATGGCCTTCAGGATCGCCCGCGTGTTCAAGGTGCCGCTCGACGGCGTCTTCCACTACCCCGACCTGCCGCCCGAAGACGGAGACATGACATGAAAGCCATCGCACAAGACAGGTACGGCGACACCGGAGTCCTCGCGCTCCGGGACATCGACCCCCCGAAACCAGCCGGCGGCGAGGTCCTCATCCAGGTCAAGGCCGCCGGCGCCGACCCAGGCGTGTGGCACATGATGACCGGCGTGCCCTACCTGATGCGGGTCATCGGATTCGGGTTCCGCCGCCCGAAGGTGCCGGTCCGCGGGCTCGCGCTCGCCGGGATCGTCCAGTCGGCGGGCCCGGGGGTGACCCGGTTCAGGCAAGGCGACGAGGTGTTCGGCACCTGCCGGAGCGGCTCGTTCGCCGAGTACGCGACCGCTCGCGAGGACCGGCTCGCGCCCAAGCCGCAGAAACTGACCTTCGAGCAGGCCGCCGCGCTGCCCGTCTCCGCCGTCACCGCGCTGCAGGCCGTCCGCAACCAGGCCGGTATCAAGGCAGGCCAGCGCGTGCTGATCACCGGCGCCGGCGGGGGAATCGGCACATTCGCCGTCCAGCTCGCGAAGGCACGCGGCGCGCACGTGACCGCGGTCTGCGGCCCGGCGAAGGCGGACCTGGTGCGATCTATCGGCGCCGACGAGGTCATCGACTACACCCGCGAGGAGATCGACGCAGGCGGCGCCCGGTACGACGTGATCATCGACACCGCCGGCAACCGCCCGCTCGCCTTGCTCCGCCGCGCCCTGTCGCCACGCGGCACCCTGGTGCTGGCCGGCGGCGACCGTTACGACCGTCCCGTCGTGACCGGCATGAACCGTCAGCTGCGCGCGACGATCCTCTCGATGTTCACCGGTCAGCGCTTGAGCGCGCTGCTCGCCAAGGAAAACGCGGCGGACCTCGAGACCTTGGCCCAGCTCGCCGAGGACGGTGCCGTGACCCCGGTGATCGACCGCACCTACCCGCTCGCCGACGCCGCCGAGGCTATCCGGCAGATCGCGGGCGGGCACGCCACTGGTAAGGGTGTCGTAACCGTCTGAGGCACGCGCCTCAGACCGCATCCAGAGGCGGCTACCGTATCGTGTTGGGGTGCGTCCCGGGCACGCCTGGCATTCCGGGTGGCGCTGGACGGTCGTGCTGGCCGGCGTCGCCGCGCTGTGCTGCCTGCCGATCCTGGCCAGCGCGCTGCCGGCGAGCGTGCCGGCGCTCACGCCGCGGCAGCTCGAGAGCAAGATCCTCGCCTCGCAGCGCCTGTCGTTCTCCGGTTACGCGGAAAGCGACGCCACCTTCGGCCTCCCGCCGCTGCCCGCGTTCGCCAGCGTGACGCCGCTGCTCGACGGGATCACCAGGATGCGGGTCTGGCAGGCCTCGCCGGACCGCTGGCGGGTCGACACCCTCTCCGACACCGGCGAGAACGACACCTACCTGGACAACGGCACCACCTACGTCTGGGACTCCGGCGAGCAGCTGCTGACCGGCATCTTCGGCCCCGAGGTGATCCGGCTGCCCAGAGCAGCGGACCTGATGCCAGCGGCCCTTGCCGTTCGGATCATCAATGAGGCGGGAACGGACGCGAAGCTGAGCCTCTTGCCGCCACAGCGAGTGGCGGGACAGAGCGCGGCGGGGCTGGCGGTCAGGCCCGCCAGCCCGCAGTCCACGATCGCGCAGGCCGACATCTGGGCGTCGCCGGCGACCGGGCTGCCGCTGATGGTGCAGGTGTTCGGCCGCGGCGTGGCGCACCCGGCGCTGGAATCGCAGTTCCTCCAGGCCGGCCTGTGGACGCCGGACAACAGCGTGCTGACACCCCAGCAGAGCCCGGGCACCGGGTTCACCGCCACCACGCCCGCCAGCTTCGCCGGGGTGCTGAAGAACCTGGACAACGAGATGCTGCCCGGCACCCTCGGCGGCCTCGCGCGCGCGCCGTCACCCGTCTCGCAGATCGGCGTGTACGGCACCGGGCTGACCGCGTTCGCCGTGCTCACCTTCCGCCACGGCACCGGCGGCCAGCTGCTGACCGACGCGCTGGACGCGGGCGCGGCGCCGCTGTCCTTCACCGACGGAACCGGCGCCATCGCGAGCGCCCCGCTCATCAACCTCGCGCTCGTGCACCCCTACCGGTCGCCGGACACGTTCCTCCTGGTCGGGTTCGTCAGCAGGACCACGCTCGAGCAGGCCGCCGCGGTGCTGGCCGCCAAACCGGACCAGGACTTCGGCGAATGATCACGACACAGGACCTGACGAAGCGCTTCGGGCACATCGAGGCCGTCCGCGACGTGAGCCTCGACGTCCGCGAAGGCGACAGGTACGGCCTCCTCGGCCCGAACGGCAGCGGCAAATCCACCCTCGTCCGGATGCTCGTCGGCCTGGTGTACGCGACGAAGGGGTCCATCTCGGTCCTCGGCGAGCCGGTTCCGCGGCACGTCAGCCGGGTGCTGCCGGAGATCGGCGCGCTGATCGAGGAGCCCGCCGCCTACCCGCACCTGTCCGGGCGCGCCAACCTGCGGCTGCTCGACGCGGCGGGGCCGGGATCGGGCGGCGGGCGGCGCACCAGGCGCCGCCGGGTCGACGAGGCCCTGGAGCAGGTCGGCCTGGCCGGCATCGACCGGCGGCCGGTCCGCGCCTACTCGCTCGGCATGCGGCAGCGGCTGGGGCTGGCCGCCGCGCTGGTGCGCCGCCCCCAGCTGCTCATCCTTGACGAGCCCACCAACGGCCTCGACCCGCGCGGCATCAGGGACATCCGCGACCTGCTGATCGGCCTGAATGCGGACGGGGTCACCGTGTTTCTGTCCAGCCACCTGCTGCCCGAGGTCTCCGCGCTGTGCACCAGGATCGGGGTGCTCGACTCCGGCAAGCTGGTGCTGCAAGACCAGCTCGCGTCCCTGCAAGAGCCGACAGGCCGCGTGCTGATCTCGACCGATGATCCGGAACGTGCGGTCGCGACTCTCGACGGCCTCGTCGAGCGCAGGAACGGGGCGGACCTCGTGGTGCGGTCCGCCGATCCTGCCGCGCTGAACGCCCGCCTGGTGGCGGCGGGCGTCCCGGTCAGGTCGCTGGCGGTGCAGCGGCGCACCCTGGAAGAGATCGTGCTGGACGTGACAAGCGCGGGCTCCGACCAGTTCGGCGTGCCCGCATGATCGCCGTCGAGCTGTTCAAGCTGGTCCGGCGGCTGCGCACCTGGATCTCGATCGGGCTGATCTGCGCCCTGCCGCTGGTCGTGGCGATCTTCATCGCGGTCACCCACCTGGCCCCTCCGCCGGGCCAGGGCAGCGCGTTCCTGTCCGCGGTGCTGGACGAGGGGCAGCTGTACCCGGCGGCCGCGCTGGCGCTCGTGCTGCCGGTGTTCCTGCCGGTCGCCGTCGCGGTGGTGGCGGGCGACTCGATCGCGGGCGAGGCGTCCGCGGGGACGCTGCGCTACCTGCTGGCCCGGCCGGTCGGGCGGACGAAGCTGCTGGTCGCCAAGCTGGTCGCGGTCATCACGTTCGCGGTGCTCGCCGTCGTCGCCGTCACGGTCACCTCGTACGCCACCGGGGTGCTGATCCTCGGCCCGTCGCGCGCCGCGGCCGTCGGCACCACGCCAGGCGGGCTGGCGCCCGGGTCGATCGCGCCGGGCGCCGGCGGCGCGCCCACGGCCGGGCTGCAGCCTGGCTCGGCCATCACGTCGCTGTCCGGCACCCCGCTGACCACCCTGCAGCTCATCGAGCGCGTCCTCGGCGCCATGTCGTTCATCACGGTCTCGATGCTCGGCGTCGCGGCGATCGCGCTGTTCCTGTCCACGCTGACCAACTCCGCGATCGGCGCCGCGCTTGGCTCGCTGGCCGCGCTGGTCGTCAGCGAGATCCTCGTCACGCTGAACGCCGCGAGCGCGGTGCAGCCCTACCTGCCGACCCGGTACTGGCTGGCGTGGATCGACTTCTTCCGGGATCCCATCCTGTGGCGGGACATCCAGCGCGGGTTCGCCATCCAGGCGGTGTACGTGGTGGTGTTCCTTGCGGCCGCCTGGGCCAACTTCGCCACCCGGGACGTCACGACCTGACCGTGCGGCCGACTGTGCGGTTTTTCGCGGTGAGCGGCCCTCGCGGTCAGCGCCCGAGGGACTCCAGGGCCGCGCAATCGCCGGGAGCCGGGGCGGTGACGCGGCCGGCGGACAGCGTGCGCAGCACAAGCCCGACGACGAGCGGGGCGGAGGGCAGCTGGCTGTGCTGGATGGTCACGCCCGGGCAGACGGACTGGAGCGGGACGTTCACCGCGCCGGGCAGCCGGGCGGAGTCCGGCGGCTGCACGGTCTGGTCGTCGGCGCTCCACAGCGACAGCCAGGGCGGCCGCGGCTGCGCCGACTGCTGCAGCCGGGTCAGCAGCGCGCTGCCCGGCGCGAGCTGCTGGCAGGCGACGGGGCACAGCCCCGGGTCGTACGCGGTGCCCACGGCGGCGATCCGCGCGCCGTGCAGCGGCGACCCCAGGGTGATGATCGTGCCCGTCCGCCCCGCGCCGCCGTAGTCGACGTACCAGAGCCAGGCGACGACGCCGCCCGCCGAGTACCCGATCACGGTGACCGGCCCGGATCCCGCGGCGAGCGCCGAGTTCACGTACCCGTTGAGCGCCCGGGCCTGCCCCGTCAGGTCGCCCTTGCCGTCCCCCGCCAGCGGCACCACGGTGGCGGTCCGGCCGGTGCTCCTGATCCGCGCGGCCAGCCCGTCCAGCGACGTGGTGGACCCGCCGTAGCCCGGAACGAGCAGCACCGCGCTCGGCCGGCCGGCCACCGGCTCCGGCTGCCCGGCAGAGACCCGCACCCCGACGACCACGGCAACCGCGGCCACGACCAGGGCGAGTCCCCCGAGCAGGATCCTGCGCCGCGGGCTGAGCCCGGTCCACCAGCGGAGAGGGGAACGCACGCATCCCATCATGCGGCCCCGAGCGGCAAGATCTTGACAGTGGAGCCGAATCGGGCGTCTCTTCGGCGGCTTTTCGCCGGCGTGTCATGAGCTGGCGGGACGTTCGGCTCGGGCACAATAGAACAAGGCCCCCTCCATTTATGGGATGGAGGGGGCCTTGCGCGACCTGCCGCACCAGCCTGGCCAGTTGCCCAGCCCGCCCGGCGAAGCCGACCGCCCCGTCAGGGCCAGTCACCCGCGCGATTCACCGGTTTCCCGGCTCCTCCCACGTCCCCTGAGTTTCCCCTGGGGTGGTGCCCGTTTCTGGCGGTGAAAGCATTTCTACGCCCTAGCCCGGCCGCGGCGCAAGGGGTTGAGGCCAATAATTGAGAGCTTTTTTCGTTGTCCACAGAGTGACGGTGGTTATCCGCAATTAAGTGCGGTTATCCACCGCGCCATTCACAAGCTATCCACAGAATGCGCTTGGTGTGATGGCCTGGATACTGGGCGCGAGAGTTCACGGGAAGCGGTCCCGGAGCGGGCATACGATGCCGGCGTGTCGTGAGATGGGTGAAGACGCCCGGCTCGGGCACAATAGAACAAGGCCCCCTCCATTTATGGGATGGAGGGGGCCTTGCGCGACTGCCGCACCAGGCTGGCCAGTTGCCCGGCTCACCCGGCGGCGACTGCCGCCCCGCCAGGGCCAGACACCCGCGCGATTCACCGGTTTCCCGGCTCCTCCCACGTCCCCGGGTTACCCCCGAGTGGTGCCCGTTTCCGACGGTGAAAGCATTTCTACGCCCTAGCCCGGCCACGGCGCAAGGGGTCGAAGCCAATAATTGAGAGCTTTTTTCGTTGTCCACAGCGTGACGGTGGTTATCCGCAATCGAATGCGGTTATCCACCGCATCATTCACAGGCTATCCACAGGTCGTGTCCTGTTTACCGGCCGCGGGGACGGGTGCTCGCGCGCTGGATGACCGGGCGCGGCGGCCGGAGGGCACCAGCCCCGCGGGCGCGGCGGCGGCCCCCTCCCCCGCAACGCCGTCGGCTCCCCCCCGGGGTGAAATTTTCCGCTCAGCTACTACACGAGAGAATACTTCTGGAGTATTCTCTCGGTTATGAGCGTTCCGCTGACACTGCTCGGGCTCCTTGAACGGGGGCCGAGTCACGGCTATGACCTGAAGCGTGACTACGACATGTTCTTCGGCCGGGGG
>DATBBI010000301.1:0-6834 GCA_036271115.1 Trebonia sp. | reverse complement strand
GCCTGCCCGGCCGCATCGCGGTATGCCCAGCGTGCCGCAATTTCCGGTATCCGGGCTTATTCCACTCGTCAAGAATTGCATGATCGAATGGTCTTTTTCCTGAGATAAATTACGTGTCGATAAGTGCGTTAAAACTTCGTTGATCACGCGAGGGCTGGCGCGCGGTACCCTCGGCTGACGGGCCGGCCGACGTGAGGAGACCGACATGGGGCGTTCCGTCCTGGTGACCGGCGGCAACCGGGGTATCGGGCTGGCGATCGCGCGGCGGCTGGCCGCCGACGGGGACAGCGTCACCGTGACGTCCAGGTCGGGTGATCCGGTCGACGGCCTCTCAGTGGCGCGGTGCGACGTGCGGGACGCCGCGTCCGTGGACGCGGCCTTCGCCGCCGTGGAGCAGGAGCAAGGGCCGGTCGAGGTGCTGGTCGCCAACGCGGGCATCACGCAGGACCAGCTGCTGGCACTGCTCAGCGAGGAAGCCTTCACCAGCGTGCTCGACACCAACCTGACCGGCGCCTACCGGGTCGCGAAGCGGGCGGTACGCGGCATGATGCGGATGCGCCGCGGCAGGCTGATCTTCATCTCCTCGGTGTCCGGGCTGTCAGGGAACGCGGGGCAGGCCAACTACGCCGCCTCGAAGGCCGGGCTGGTCGGTCTCGCCCGGTCGCTGGCGCGCGAGCTCGGCTCGCGCGGGATCACCGCGAACGTCGTGGCGCCAGGTTTCGTGGAGAGCGACATGACCGCGGTGCTGCCCGAGGAGCGCAAGGCGGCGACCCTCGCCGCGATCCCGCTCGGCCGGTTCGCCGCGACCGACGAGGTGGCCGCCGCGGTGGCCTTCCTGGCCGGCCCCGAGGCGGGCTACATCACCGGCGCGGTCATCCCGGTCGACGGCGGCCTCGGCATGGGACACTGAAAGCCACCCCGACTAGGAAGGCGGCACTGATGGGCATCCTCGACGGCAAGCGGATCCTGGTTACCGGCGTGCTCACCGACGCCTCGATCGCTTTCCACGTGGCGCGGGTCGCCCAGGAGCAGGGCGCGACCATCGTGCTCACCGCGTTCCCCAGGCCGACGCTCGTGGAGCGGATCGCCAAGCGGCTGCCCGCGCCCGCCCCGGTGATCGAGCTCGACGTCACGAACGTGGCCCAGCTCGAGGGGCTGCCCGACCGGCTGCGCGAGCACGTCGACGGGCTCGACGGGGTGGTGCACTCGATCGGCAACGCGCCACAGTCAGCGCTCGGCGGCAACTTCCTCGCCACGCCGTGGGAGGACGTCGCCAGGGCCGTGCACGTGTCCACGTTCTCGCTGAAGTCGCTGGCCATCGCCGTCCTGCCGCTGATGCCCGACGGCGGTTCCGTCGTCGGCCTCGACTTCGACGCCAGCGTGGCCTGGCCGGGCTACGACTGGATGGGCGTCGCCAAGGCCGGCCTCGAGTCGTGCGCTCGCTACCTGGCCCGCGACCTGGGCCCGCAGCGGGTGCGGGTGAACCTGGTGGCGGCGGGCCCGCTGAAGACGATGGCCGCGAAGTCCATCCCCGGCTTCGAGAAGTTCGAGGACGTCTGGTCGGAACGCGCGCCGCTCGGCTGGGACATCTCCAACCCGGAGGCGGCGGCGCGCGCGTGCGTCGCGCTGCTGTCGGACTGGTTCCCCGCCACCACGGGAGAGATCGTGCACGTCGATGGCGGAGTGCACGCGGTCGGCGTCTGACCTGACTTTCTCGCGGCCCTTTTTTCTTGCGCCCCTCTTTTCTTGCATCGGGCGCGGCTGGTCCCGATACTCCAGTCATGGCAGGTTCCGCGGCGGAAACCCCGACGCAGCCGGATGCGCAGCTGCCCGGCCAGATGCGCGCCTCCGACGCCGAGCGGGACGCGGTGATCGCCAGGCTGACGGAGGGATTCGCCGCCGGCCGCCTCTCATACGACACGTTCATGTACCGGATGAGCGCGGTGCTCAAGACGCGGCACCGGGCCAACCTGCCGGCCCTGCACGCCGACCTCCCGGCCGCGCCTCAGGAACCCGGGCGCCCGGGCAGGGCCGCCGCCCTGCTCGCCCGGCTCCGCGCCGCGCGGCCCAGGGCCCCGCGCCGCGCGGCGCCGGCGCACCCCGCACCCCCGGTCCCGCTCACGTTCCCGCGCGGTGCCGGCGACTCGTTCAGCATCGGCAGGGCCGCCGAGTGCGACCTGACGATCGCCGACATGACGGTGTCCCGCGTGCACGCCACGCTCGAGCGCACGGCGGACGGGTGGCTGCTCACCGACCTGTCCTCGACCAACGGCACCCGGGTGAACGGCTGGCGGGCGCCCGGCCGGGTGCCGGTCAAGGCCGGGGACGTAGTGAGCTTCGGGGACGCGCGGTATTCGCTCCGCGCTGCGGACCTCAGATAGCCCGGTAAAGTCAGGAAGCGTGACGACAGTTCTGCTTGTCCGCCATGGCCTGACGGAGAGCACAGGGCACGTGCTGACGGGCTGGACACCCGGCGTCGGCCTCGACGAGCGAGGCAGGGAGCAGGCCAAGGCGCTCGCGGACCGGCTGGCGCCGATTCCGCTCGCGGCGATCGTTACCAGCCCGCTCGAGCGCTGCCAGCAGACCGCGGAGGCCATCGCCGACGCATCTGACGGCGGTTCGACCCCGGTCACCGACGAACGGGTGGGGGAGTGCCGGTACGGGGACTGGACGGGAAAGCCGCTGAAGGAGCTCGAGAAGGACCCGCTCTGGCCGGTGGTCCAGGCGCACCCGAGCGCGGTCAGGTTCCCGGGCAGCGACGGCGAGTCGATGCTCGACATGCAGCACCGCGCGGTCACGGCGGTGCGGGACTGGAACGCCAGGCTGGGCAAGGACGCGACCTACCTGGTCTGCTCGCACGGCGACGTCATCAAGGCGATCGTGGCGGACAGCCTGGGCCTGCACCTGGACCAGAGCCAGCGGATCGTGGCCGATCCCTGCTCGCTGACCGTGATCCGCTACACGCCGCTGCGCCCCTTCCTGATCCGGCTGAACGACGTCGGAGGCGCCGTCGACGATCTGCTGCCGCGCCCCGCCGCACCCGATGGCGCGGGCCACGAGAGCGATGCCGTTGTCGGCGGCGGCGCGGGGAGCGCGGACAGCGGCCAAGGCGCCGCCCTCGTTGGCGGCGAGCCTGGCGGCGCGGGAGGATAGGACTATGCCGGTCTATTACTATGACCCGCCGGACAGGTTCGTTGCCGGCTCGGTAGGGCAGCCGGGAGACCGCACGTTCTACCTGCAGGCGACTTCCAGTGGCCGCTCGACCAGCGTTGTCCTGGAGAAGTTCCAGGTCAGCCTGCTGGCCGAACGCATCGACGAGCTGCTCGACGAGGTGCTGCGCCGCACCGGCGGAAACCCCGCCATCCCGGCCGCGGCGCCGGCCGCGCTCCGTGACGACGACCCGCTCGACCTGCCGCTCACCGAGGAGTTCCGGGTCGGCGCGATCGCGCTCGCCTGGGACAGCGACGGCGACCGGGTCGTGATCGAGGCGCAGGAGGAAAGCGAGGAGCCGGTCGAGCCGCTCGCGGAGGACCTGCCGCCCGACGGGCCCGCCGTGCTGCGGGTGCGGATCACGCCAGGAGCGGCGCGGGCGTTCGCGCAGCGCGCGCTGCAGCTGGTCGCGGCCGGACGGCCGCCCTGCCCGCTGTGCGGGCTGCCGCTGGACGCCGCCGGGCACGTCTGCCCGCGGCAGAACGGCCACCGGGCTGGCAATGCCGGATAATGCCGCGACCGCCGGCCTGGACATCCCGGACGGCGAACGTGCCGCGCTCGAGCTGCTCGAGCGCGGCGCCCTGGAGGTAGAAGGCCGCCTCGTCGGTGCGTCCAACGCCACCCTGTACTGCACGATCAAGGGCGGGGGCGCCGAGGCGAACTGCGTATACAAGCCGGTCGCGGGGGAGCGGCCGCTGTGGGACTTCCCGACGGGGACGCTCGCGGGCCGGGAGGTCGCCGCCTACGCGGTGTCCCGGGCGGCGGGCTGGAACATCGTGCCGCCGACCGTCATGCGCGACGGGCCGTTCGGCCAGGGCATGTGCCAGCTGTGGATCGACCTGGACCCCGAGGTGGACCTGGTCGCGCTGTCCCGCCGCAACGACCACGCCGGGCTGCGCGAGATGGCGGTGTTCGACGCGGTCGTCAACAACGCCGACAGGAAGATCGGCCACCTGCTGCCGGTCACCGACGGCCACCTCTACGGCTGCGACCACGGGGTCTGCTTCGCCGAGGAGTACAAGCTGCGCACCGTCCTCTGGCAGTGGCGCGGCAAGGCGCTGCCGCGGCGCTCGGTCGATGCGCTGCGCCGCCTCGCCGACGACATGGCCGCCGGCTGGCTGGCCGACGAACTGTCCAAGCACCTGACCAGGAGCGAAATCAAGGCCACCAGATCCCGGGTGGCCAAGCTCCTCAAACAGCCCACATACCCCTACCCGTCAGAGGACTGGCCCGCCATCCCCTGGCCCCCGGTCTAACCCCACTCCGCCAGGCCCCTCGCGCGACCAACCGCCACACTGAGCATGCCCAAGGCTGATAACAGCAAGAAGCGGAACCCGCTAGCGGCTTCCGCAAGGGCGTCCGGAATCTACAGGTCGCCGACGTCGCCGCGGTTGCCGCGGCGGCGCAGGTACCGCTCGAACTCGCGGGCGATCGCGTCGCCGGACGCCTCGGGCAGGTCGGTGGCGTCCTTGGCTTCCTCGAGCGTGCGCACGTACTCGGCCACGTCGGAGTCCTGCTGGGCGAGCTCGTCGACGCCGCGCTCCCAGGCGCGGGCCTCCTCGGGCAGGTCACCCTGGGGCAGCGATACGTCCAGGATGTCCTCGACGCTGCGCAGCAGCGCCAGCGTCACCTTCGGCGAGGGCGACTGCGCCACGTAGTGCGGGACCGAGGCCCACAGCGACACCGTCTGGATGTCCGCGGCGGCGCAGCTGTACTGCAGCACGCCCACGATCCCTGACGAGCCCTTGTAGTCGGACGCCTCACCGCTGACCCCGCGCAGCAGCTGCGTGCTGGACCCGCTGACCGTCACCGGTACCGGCCGGGTGTGCGGCGAGTCGGCGAGCAGCGCGCCGGCCAGGATCAGCGTCTCCACGCCGAGCTCGGTGAAGCCGCTGATCAGCTCGTCGGTGAAGCCGCGCCAGCGCATGTTCGGCTCGACCCCGTGCACGAGCACGACGTCCCTGCTCAGCCCCGTGGTGGCGGCGCGCGCCAGGGACAGCCGGGTGGTCGGCCAGATCAGCCGCTCGGTCTTCCCGGCGACCACCTCGATCACGGGCCGGTTCACCTGGAAGTCGTAGAAGTCATCAGGGTCGATGGCGGCGATAGGGGTGGACTGCCACGCGATGCCCAGGTGGTTGACTACGCCGCTCGCGGCTTCCGCCGCGTCATTCCACCCTTCGAAAGCGGCGATCGCCACCGGATGCTCAAGCGGGCCGTCGACGTCGCTGAACTTGATGACTTCACCCCCTCCTGATCACCGCGGGCTCATGCCCCTGACTACAGCCTACGTCGCCCCATACCCCGAATGCGTTACCTGTGGCAGCCACAGTTTCTGGGGTATATCTTTTGTGTCTGACCATAACGGCGTCTACAGTCAGGAAGCCTATGAGCGAGCTAGCGATCACACAGGCTACCGAACGGGCCGCCGCGCTGCGCCGGGCCCTCACCGAGCGGGTCGTCGTGGCGGATGGCGCGATGGGCACGATGCTGCAGGCCAGCGAGGCTACCGTCGCGGACTTCCACGGTCACGAGGGCTGTAACGAGGTGCTCAACATTACACGCCCCGACATCGTGCGGGCGGTGCACGACGCATACTTCGATGCGGGCGCCGACTGCGTCACCACGAACACGTTCGGGGCCAACCTGGGGAACCTGAGCGAGTACGACATCCCCGGGCGGATCGCCGAGCTGTCGGAGGCCGGCGCCCGGCTGGCCAGGGAGGCGGCGGACGCGAGCGCGGCGGCCGAGGGCCGTCCGCGCTGGGTGCTCGGCTCGATCGGCCCGGGCACGAAACTGCCGACGCTCGGCCACGTCACCTTCCGGGAGCTGCGTGACTCCTACTACGAGAACGCGGCAGGGCTGCTGCGCGGCGGCGCGGACGCGCTGATCATCGAGACCTGCCCGGACCTGCTGCAGGCGAAGGCGGCGATCATCGGGGCGAAGCGGGCGGTCGCGGCGCTCACTCCTGGCGCGCTCGTCATCGCACAGCTGACCATCGAGACGACCGGGACCATGCTGCTCGGCAGCGAGATCGGGGCGGCGCTGACCGCACTCGAGCCGCTCGGCATCGACGTAATCGGGCTGAACTGCGCGACGGGCCCCGGCGAGATGAGCGAGCACCTGCGGTACCTCGCCGCGCACGCGCGGATCCCGATTTCCTGCGAGCCGAACGCCGGCCTGCCGGAACTGACGTCCGACGGCGCCTATTACCCGCTGACCCCTGGCGAGCTCGCCGATGCGCACGACCGGTTCACCGCCGAGTTCGGGCTGTCCCTGGTCGGCGGCTGCTGCGGGACGACGCCCGAGCACATCGCCGTGCTTGTCGAGCGCCTCGGCGCCGGCCAGGCGCGGCCCGCGGGCCGCCCGCTCGCGCGGCGGTCGCCCGATGCCGAGCCGGGAGTGGCGTCGCTGTACAGTCACGTGCCGTTCCGGCAGGACACCGCGTTCCTCGCGATCGGGGAGCGGACCAACGCCAACGGCTCGAAGGCGTTCCGCGAGGCGATGATCGCCGACAAGTTCGAGGACTGCGTGGCGATCGCGCGCAGCCAGACCAGGGACGGCGCGCACCTGCTCGACGTGTGCGTGGACTACGTCGGCCGCGATGGCGTCGCCGACATGCGCGAG
>DATBBI010000300.1:0-5910 GCA_036271115.1 Trebonia sp. | reverse complement strand
GAGCGGCTGCGCGCCCCGGCCACGCTGCCCGCGCTCAAGGCGCTGGCGGACGGCGGCTACGTCGGCCGCGCCGACGCCGACGACCTGGCCGGCGCGTACCGGTTCCTGCGCCGCACCGAGCACCTGCTGCAGCTGTTCCAGCTGCGCCGGACGCACACGCTGCCGACGGATCCGGAGGTGCTCAGGCGACTCGCTCGGGCGATGAAAAATTCAATCAGCCAGAACGGGCCCGTGACTTCGCCAGAGGAGGCCTTTACCGAGGCCTGGCGCAGGCACGCGATGCGGGTGCGCCGCCTGCACGAGAAGCTGTTCTACCGGCCGCTGCTCGACGCCGTGGCGCGGCTGCCCGGCGACACGGTGCGGCTGACTCCGGAGGCGGCGCGGGCCCGGCTCGAGGCGCTCGGCTACCGCGACCCGGCAGGAGCGCTGCGCCACATCGAGGCGCTGACCACGGGCGTGCGGCGCCGGGCGGCGATCCAGCGGACGCTGCTGCCCGTGCTGCTGGGCTGGTTCGCCGACGCGGCGGAGCCGGACGCCGGGCTGCTCGGCTTCCGGCAGGTCAGTGAGGCGCTGGGGGAGACGCCGTGGTTCCTTCGGCTGCTGCGGGACGAGACGAAGGCGGCCGAGCGGATCGCGCACGTGCTGGCGTCCAGCCGGTACGCGACCGGCCTGCTGCTGCGGGCGCCGGAAGCGGTCGCGATCTTCGCCGACGACGCGGAGCTGGTGCCCAGGGGAGTCGCCACCCTGCGTTCCGAAATACTGGCAGCGGCCGGGCGGCACGAGGCAGATGCCGAACAGGCGGCGGTCGCGGTGCGGTCGCTGCGCCGCCGGGAGCTGCTGCGGGTCGCGGCGGCACGGGTGCTCGGGCTGACCGGCCTGGTCGAGACCGAAGCGGCGCTGACCGCGATCACCACCGCATCACTGGAAGCGGTGCTCGCGGCGACGATCGCGAAGATCGAAATCGAGCAGCGCGGCCCGCTGCCGACCCGGTTCGCGGTGATCGCGATGGGCCGGTACGGCGGGCACGAGATCGGCTTCGGCAGCGACGCCGACGTGATCTTCGTGCACGACCCGCTGCCCGGCCTGGACGCGGACGGTGACCGGCGCGCGTCGGAGGCCGCGCAGGCGGTGGGCACGGAACTGCGCCGGCTGCTGCAGATCCCGGCCCCGGACCCGCCGCTGCTCGTGGACGCGGACCTGCGGCCTGAGGGCCGCCAGGGTCCGCTGGTGCGCAGCCTGGCGGCGTGCCGGGCGTACTACGAGCGCCGCGCCGCGCCGTGGGAGTGGCAGGCGCTGCTGCGCGCGGAGTTCGCGGTCGGTGACGCGGCGCTGGGCGCGGAGTTCATCGAGGTCGCGGACCGGCACCGGTACCCGGCGGGCGGGCTCAGCGAACAGGCGGTGCGCGAGATCCGCCGGATCAAGGCGCGCATGGAGTCCGAACGCATCCCGCGCGGCGCGGACCGGGCGCTGCACGTCAAGCTCGGCCCTGGCGGGCTGTCGGACGTGGAGTGGACGGTCCAGCTGCTGCAGCTCGGGCACGCCCACGCGGTCGCAGGGCTGCGCACCACGCGGACGCTCGAGGCGCTGGACGCGGCGGTCGCGGCCGGGCTCGTCGAGCCCGAGGACGCGGCCGCGCTGCGCGCGGCCTGGGAGTTCGCCGCCCGGATCAGGAACGCGATCGTGCTGGTCCGGGGCCGGCCTAGCGACATGCTGCCCGCCAAGCACGACGAGGCCACCGCGGTCGCCCGCCTCCTCGGCTACAAGCCCGTGGTCTCCGGCAACGGTCCCGGCGGCTGGAGTGACACCCTCGACCCGGCACAGGCGCTGGAGCAGGACTACCGGCGGACCGCGCGGCACGCCCGCGCGGTGATGGACCGGCTCTTCTACGGCTAGTTCGTATGACTACGCGCGGCCGTTCGCGCGGAGCACGCGCAGGGCGTCGACCGTGAGGAAGCCTCGCCAGTCGGACTCGGCGGCTGGCGACCAGGCGGGCCAGTTGAACATCCAGCCGCCGTCCTCGCGCTGAGCGCCGGCCAGGTGATCCAGGTGGGCCTCGATCGTGGCGTCGTCGAAAAGCGGCCGGGCGATCGAATCCGGGAGCGGAGCGAAGTCCAGGGGGGAGTGCGTCTCGCCCTCGGCGTCCGGGTCGAGCGCGACGAGGCCGCGGTCGAAGAGCAACCGCCCGACGCGCTGGAGTGCGTCGCTGGCGCGGGAGCGGTCGGGGACGTGCTGGAGGAAGGCCAGGACGCCGAACATCTCGTAGGCCATCGGCTCCGTGAGCTGGTCGATGCCGCGCCACATGACCTCGGTCGCGGCGTCGCGCCAGGGGTGGGCGAAGTCGCGGGCGTAAAGAACGCCCGCGATCTCGCCGGTCTGGATCAGCGAGACGGGATTGCCCTCGGCGGGCACCCACCACGGGGCGTGCGGTCCTTGCGACAGCGTCGGCAGCACGAACGTCGCGCCGCCTTCGGCTGGGGCGATGCTTGCCAGCCAGTCGACGGCGCCGCGGACGAGGTGCTCGTCCCAGGCGTCGGCGGCGTCCATGATGCGCAGCGCCATCTCGACGGCTGCGGGCTGGCTTGCCGCCGTCCTCAGGTCTGGCTCCAGGGCGTGGCCGAAGCCGCCGTCGTCATTCCGGTAGGCCGCTATCGCGTCCCGGACCGGCTCAGGGGCGCCGCCCTGGAACAGGCGCTGGAATACCCGGCGGTCGAGCACCCGGGCACGGGCGGCCATGAACTCGGCGGCCGCGTCGAAGTCTGGAGTCTTCTTCATGGGGCTATCCCAGCATTGGGTGCCCGGCGTCGTATTGAACGAAACGGACAGCTCCGTGACATCCTGGTTTCATGGCCGCACGCGAACCGGAGTGGGTGCCGGGCGGCGCGTGGCTCGCTCCCGGGTACGCGGAGTGGGCGCCGCCCGCCGCCCTGCGCGGCGTGGTGGCGTGCCTGTGGGCCAGCGTGGTGCCCGACGGCGCCGACCGCACGACCCTGGTGCTGCCCGACGCGTGCAGTGACCTCGTCTGGGAGCAGGGCGTCGGCGGCTACGTGGCCGGCCCGGACACCGGGCCGGTCCGCACCGTGACCAAGGCCGGAACGGTCATCGTCGGCGTCCGGTTCCGCCCGTCCGCGGGCGCAACCGCCCTCGGCCTGCCGCTCAGCGAGGTCCGCGACCAGCGCGTCGCCCTCGCCGACCTGCTGCCGGCGGCCGCGAGGCGGCTGCCCGCCAGCCTGTCTCCTGCCGAGGCGGCCGCGCGGGCGGTGGACGTCGCCGGCCTGCTCATCGCCGGCGCCGCTCCCGACCACGCGGTCTCGCGGGCCGCGGTCCTGCTGCGCGACCCTGCCGCGCGCACCGAAGACATCGCCGGGCAGGTGGGCCTCAGCGAACGCCAGCTCCGCAGGCGGGTGCACGCCGCGGCGGGCTACGGCCCGAAGACGCTGCAGCGCGTGCTCCGCTTCCGGCGCTTCGTCCGCATGCTCGACGCCGCCGAGCCGCCGGACCTGGCCACCGCCGCGGTCCAGGCCGGCTACGCCGACCAGGCCCACCTCACCCGCGAGTGCGCCGCCCTGTCCGGCCTGACCCCGGCGGCGCTGGCGCGGGTCCGCGCTCAGCCGTCGGGCGGCTCGGCGATCATGGCGGTGCCGATCTCGCGGAAGCCCAGCCGACCGTAGATGCGCGCCACCGTCGGGTCGGTCGCCGACAGGAAGATGGTGCGCGCGCCGCGCCGCAGCGCGTCGAAGGCGAGGGCGTGCGTGACCGCCGCGCCGAGGCCGCGGCGCCGGCTGGCCGGCAGCACGCCGACCCCGGTGATCTCCGCGATGCCGTGGGCGAGCTGGTAGCTGCCCGCGGCGAGCGGCCCGTTCGGCCCGGACGCGGTGGCGAGCACCGACCGGCCGGACTGCAGCCGGTCGCGGAGCATCTCGATGGTGCCGCCGTCGTGCCCGGCGGCGATCTTGTCCCGCTCGGTGACGCCCGCCTCGCCGATGTCCGTCCCCGGATGCGCGAACGCCACGCCGGGCACCGCCCACACCAGGTCAAGTTCCGGGTCGGACGGGGCGACGAGGCGGACGGAGACCCGCGGCGGTACCTCGGGAACCGCGGCAAGAGCGTCGAGCACGAGCAGCGGATGCGCGTGCACCCGGAGGCCCGCGTCGAGCGCCGCGGCGGCCATCTCCGGCGCGGTCTGCCCGATCCACTCGAACGACTGGGGGATCAGCAGCTCCCGCTGCCTGGCCCGCACCGAACGCACGTCGGCGGCCGCGATCGGCAGCTGCTCATCCAGCCGCGGCCGGGCGTAGTACGGCCACCCAGGTCCGACGGGGACGAACAGCACGAGCGGGCCGATCACCTCGGCCCGGGCACGCTGCCTGGGCACGGCATCGCAAAACGCGTCTATCTGTTCAATTACCTCGTAATCGCTCACAACAGTACTTACCTTATTGGCGCGAGCACGGGCCGCCAACGGCTTTACCGGTCGGTCACCTGCAATGGTTCCGGCTTGCTGTGCATGGCGGGAGCGTTCCCGGTCACCGGTGCGAACACGTCGATCTCGGCGGGCGTCAGGCTGAGCATGGTCGCCGCATCGTGGAAGGTGACGCCCTCGGCGGCCAGTGCCTCGAGCGCGGCGCGGGTCGCCACGGCGGCCGCCTCGGCGGCCAGCCGGGCGGCATGCCGGGCCTGCAGCGCATGCGCGACCGGCTGCGGAGCGTCGGTAATGACGTCGACCGTGATCGACTCCGGCGCGAGGCCGAGGTGCCTGGCGATGACCTGGCGGGCCATGATCTCGACCTGATCGAGGCTGCGCGCCTGCGCGGTCAGCCCCTCGAGCTGCGGAATCTGGATGGTCCACCAGCGGCCGGCCCGCTCGCACAGCGCGGTGAACGTCGTCGTCTCCATCAATGCCCCTTTATCACCAAGTCATCGAGCGGCAACGTGGTCCCCCCGGTTGCGCGATGATTAGGCATAAATCTACCCGCCAGTAGCAGGTGGCGTGGCGCGATCGTTTGCACGCGACCAATGTAGCACTATGTAACGTTAAGGTGACGGTTGGGAGCCGCGGCCTGCGCCGCGAAGGCCGGCATCTCCGTCACGTCGAGCCCCGCCTGAGTGAGCAGTTCCACCCCTTGGCAGTCGGCGACGAACAAGCCGGGCTCGCGCCAGGCGATGACCACCCGCCGGATGCCGGAGGCGATGATCAGCTGGGTGCAGGTCCGCGGCCGCGACTTGCGCTGCGAACAGGGCTCAAGAGAGCTGTAGATGGTCGCTCCCGCCAGCCGCGGATCGCCGGCCGCGAGCTTCCCCAGCGCCGACTCCTCGGCGTGCACGAGCGGGTCCCCGCCTTCCCGCGAGTACCCCCGGGACACCTCGGTACCGTCGGCCCCCACGATCACGGCCCCCACGGAGTACGCCGTCTCCGACGGCGGGCACAGCCAGGCAAGCTCAACGGCAAGCCGCATCCACCGCTCGTCATCGTCGTCGCCGGCCATCCGTCCCTCAGCTCACTGTCGATTGCGCAATCGACACTAATAGAGCGGGTCAATTGCGCAATCGACAGGACGGGCGGGAGCAGCCGACGCTCAGACCGGCTCCCAGCGCCAGCCGTTCACCTCTTCGCACTTGATCGCCTCGCCGTCGCCCGCTACTCCGGACGCGCCGTGATCGCTGGTGCGGCAGAACTCACCCGGCTCGTAGCAATGGCCGCCGCTACTGAGGGGGTAACAGCTAGCCGGCGCCGTCGACGCGGGCGGCGCGGGCGGTGCCGCAGACGTCGTATGGGCTGGCGTGGACGGTGCTGTCTGCTGAACCGCGGCCGCTGTCTGGGCCGGCGTAGCCGGCGGCGCGGGGGTTGTGGGCGGTGCCGTTGTCACCGTCTGTGTCGCGGTCGCGGTCTTCGCGGCGGTCGGGCTCGCCGTG
>DATBBI010000299.1:0-12057 GCA_036271115.1 Trebonia sp. | reverse complement strand
GGGCAGACCACCTGGTACGGCGCCGCCTGCTCCGCGCCGCTGCCGCAGCAGTACGGATACAACGGCGTGGCCGACCTGGCGAACGTCACGACCACGCTGGCGAACCAGTTCAACGGCTCTTACTACCAGCCGCTGAGCCACAACTTCCAGCAGGAGCTCAGCCAGCCGGTCCAGGTCAGCGGGCACGCCGCCTGGGAGGTCAAGTTCCTGATCACCTACACGAACGTGTCGGGACAAGGGCTGTCGTGGAGCGATGAGATGGGCGCGGTGGTGGTCGCGGACAGCGGCACAGGGGCGGCGCCTGCCGTGTTCTACGTGTCGGTCCCCGGCAACCTCGGGGAGAGCAACGTCGACACGCTGGTCTCCTCACTGCAGCTCAGCGTGACGCCGCAGGAGGCCGCCTCGGCCTCCGCGTCGGCGTCCGCGTCGACGACGCCGCCCGCGCCTGGCAACGGAGACGGCAACAACCCCTTATCGGGACTGGCCCTATCGGCGCCGGCCAGCGCGGGGAGGGCGGCGAGCAGCGCGGCGCCGCTGAGCACGCCCGCCACGACGTACGCGGCGCGCAGGCCGGCCGCGTGCGCGACGAACCCGCCGGCCAGCGCGCCGAGCGGCATCAGGCCCCAGCCGATCATCCGGTAGGCGCTGTTGACCCGTCCGAGCAGCTCAGCGGGGACGATACGCTGCCGCAGGGTCACGGTGACGACGTTCCACATCGTGACGAAGAAGCCGTTGCACGCCATCAGCGCCGCGGCCACCGCGAAGTTCGGCGCCAGCCCGACCCCGGCGTCGGTGACGGCGAACGCAGCCATCGCCACGGTCAGCGACGGCAGCAGCCCCAGCCGGCGGATGATCGCGGGGTTCACCAGGCCGCCGAGCACGCTGCCGACGGCGGCGGCGGTCCACAGCAGCCCGTAGCCGCGGGTGCCGACGTGCAGCGTCTGGGTCGCCAGCAGCACCAGGGTGGCCTGGCCCATCTGGCTGCTGAAGTTGGACACGCCGAGCAGCAGCGCGACGGTGCGCAGCAGCCGGTGCCCGGCCAGCCAGCGCACGCCCTCGGCGATCTGGGTGCGCATCCGCTGGTGTACGGCCCGGGACGGCGCGGTCCGGGGCAGGCCGGCCAGCAGCGCCGCCGACCCCGCGAAGCTCAGGGCGTCCAGGCCGAACGGCAGCGCCGCGCGCACCGCGAACAGCGCGCTGCCCAGCGGCGGCCCGACGAACGTCTCGCCGATCGTCAGCACGACCTGCTGGTTCCCGTTGGCCCTCGGCAGCAGGTCGGCGGGCACCAGCGCCGGGAGCGCGGACTGCTCGGCGTTGCTGTACACCACTTCCGCGCAGCCGATCAGGAACCCGGCGGCGGCCAGCACGGCGATGCCCGCCATGCGCGTCATGATGAGAACGGTCAGCACGCCCATGACGGCGAACTGGACCGCCTGGGAGCGCCACATCAGCGCCACTCGGTCGTGACGGTCGACGATCGCCCCGGCCGGCAGCGACAGCAACAGCCACGGCAGGAACATCCCCGCCGATACCACCGCGATCAGCCGCGGGTCCTTCGTCACGGTGACCGCGAACAGCGGCAGCGCCGACACGAGCGCGCCGTCGCCGGCGTAGCTCACCGCGTTAGCCCACCACAGCCGCCAGTAGGCGGAACCCAGCCTGGTCACGTCCGCCAGCCTGCGTGCCGCCCTGCGGCGGCGTCCACATTTTAGAGTTACGCTAAATTGTGATCCGATTTGAGATCGGGGTGGCGGACCTGGCCGCCAGCCGGTTCGCGTTCTCGCCGCTGGACGAGACCGTCATGGCGATCCGGCTGCTGGCGGAGCCAGGGAAGTCCGCGGTGAACGCCCCCTGGGTGCGGTGGGCACAGGCCGAACTGGCTAGCCGCCCGCAGCCGCTGGGCCGGCTGTGGCCCCTCCTCATCAACGGGCTGCCGTATTACCCGGAGTTCCTGATTCCCGCCCCGGCGGTCCGCTGTCCCGCCTTCGACACCGAACTGGACCGGCTGCGCGCCACCCCCGCCGAGGCGGTGCGGGCCAGCCTGGGACGGGTGTTCGGCGGTGTGACCTGGCCGGCCAGCGCGGTCGAGCTGGCCGCGCGCCCCGTGCCCTCACTGGCGGAGATCGCGGCCGAGCTGGCCGGGTTTCATGACCGGCTGATCGCCCCGCACTGGGAGCGGATGCGAGCCGTCCTGGATGCCGACGTCGCCTACCGGGGCAGGCTGCTGGCCGACGGCGGCGCCCGGGCGCTGCTGCACGACCTGCACTCCGACCTGCACTGGGACGAGGGCGTGCTGACCATCAGCGAACCGGACCCGCGGTTCCACGACGTGGTCCTCGGGCCGGACGGGGTGGTGATCATGCCGAGCGTGTTCGGCTGGCCCGATGTGTCGGTGCGGAAGCAGACCAGCACGCAGACCACGCTGCACTACCCGGCGCGCGGCGCCGCCACCGTGTGGTACGCCGGCGGCACGGCCGGCACCGGGGGCACAGCGCCGGACCCTGGCGCGGCCGCCACCGCGGAGCTGCTCGGCACGGTGCGCGCCCGGCTGCTCAGCGCGCTGCGCTCGCCCGCCACGACCACCGCGCTCGCCCGCGGGTTCGGCGTCACCCCCGGCGCGGTGTCGCAGCACCTGTCGGTCCTGCACCGGGCGGGGCTGGCCGACCGCACCCGCACCGGCCGGACCGTGCTGTACCAGGCCACCGACCTGGGCCTGGCGCTGCTCGACCCGCCGCGGCCCGTCCCGTCGAGGCACTGGCCTGGCGCGGGCGCGGGCTAGGAGTTCACCGGGAAGCCGAGGTTCACCCCGCCGTGGCTGGGGTCGGGCCAGCGGGAGGTGACGACCTTGCCGTGGGTGTAGAAGTGGACGCCTTCGGTGCCGTGCACGTGCGTGTCACCGAAGAGCGACGACTTCCACCCGCCGAACGAGTAGTACGCCATCGGCACCGGGATCGGCACGTTCACGCCCACCATGCCGATCTCCGCCTCGGAGACGAACCGGCGCGCCGCTCCCCCGTCGCAAGTGAAGACCGCCACGCCGTTGCCGTACGGGCTAGCATTGACCAGGCTGACCGCCGCCTCGTACGACGGCGCGCGCAGCATCGACAGCACCGGGCCGAAGATCTCGTCGGTGTAGCAGCTCATCTCCGGGGTCACGTGGTCGAGCACGCTCGGCCCGAGCCAGAAGCCGCCCGCGTCGCCGCCGGTGACCGGGTGCCGCCTGCCGTCGATCGGCAGCGACGCGCCCTGGGCCACCCCGGCATCCAGGTAGGACGCCACCTTGTCCCGGTGCGGCCCGGTCACGAGCGGGCCCATCTCGGACCGCTCGTCGGCGCCTGGCCCCACGGTCAGCTTGCCGACCCGGTCCTTGATCTTCGCCAGCAGCTCATCGCCGATCGGGTCGACCGCGACGAGGGCCGAGATCGCCATGCAGCGCTCCCCCGCCGAGCCGAACCCGGCGGATACCGCGGCGTCGGCGGCCAGGTCGAGGTCCGCGTCGGGCAGCACGACCATGTGGTTCTTCGCGCCGCCGAGCGCCTGCACCCGCTTGCCGTGGCTGGTGCCCGTCTCGTAGACGTACCTGGCGATCGGCGTGGACCCGACGAAGCTGACCGCGACGATGTCCGGGTGGGTGAGCAGCGCGTCGACCGCGACCTTGTCGCCGTGCACCACGTTGAACACCCCGTCGGGCAGCCCGGCCTGCGCCCACAGCCTGGCGAGCAGCAGCGACGCGGACGGGTCCTTCTCCGACGGCTTGAGCACGAACGTGTTGCCGCAGGCGATCGCCAGCGGGAACATCCACATCGGCACCATGGCGGGGAAGTTGAACGGGGTGATCCCGGCCACAACGCCGAGCGGCTGGCGGATCGAGTACGAGTCCACGCCGGTGGACACGTTCTCCGAGTAGCCGCCCTTGAGCAGGTGCGGGATGCCGCAGGCGAACTCCACGACCTCCAGGCCGCGGGCGACCTCGCCCGCGGCGTCAGCGGCGACCTTGCCGTGCTCGGCGGTGATCAGGGCCGCAAGTTCCGCCGTGTGCTCCCTGATGAGCTCGCGGAACGCGAACATGACGCTGGCCCGCTTGGCCAGCGACACGCGCCGCCAGCTCGCGAACGCCTCGCCGGCCGCCCGCACGGCCGCGTCCACGTCGCCGGCGGTGGCGAAGTCGACGTGCCCGGTGACCTGGCCGGTGGCCGGGTCGTAGACGTCGCCGTGCCGTTCGGCCTCGGCTGTCCAGGGCTTCCCGCCGATCCAGTGGGTGATGTGCTTCACGACTTCGTTGCCTCCGCATCCACGGCGCGCAGCGCGTCGATGAGCAGGCCGAGGCCTTCGCGCGCTTCCGCCTCGCTGAGCGTCAGCGGCGGCGCCATCCGCAGCGTGGCGCCGAACAGGCCGCCCTTGCCGATCAGCAGCCCGCGCTCGCGGGCCGCCTCGAGCACCTTCCCCGCCAGCGGCGGGGACGGCTGCTTCGTCGCCGGGTCGACGAGGTCGACGGCGAACATCAGCCCGCGGCCGCGCACCTCGCCCACCGTGCTCAGCGCCGCGGCGGCCTCCGTGAGGCCGCCGATGATGATCTCGCCGGTCGCCGCGGCGTTCTGCTGCAGGTCATGAGAGAGCACGTAGTCGAGGGTGGCGCTGGCCGCCGTGGTGGCGACCGGGTTGCCGCCGAACGTCGAGATGCCGTTGCCGCGGATGCTGTCCAGCAGGTCGCCGCGGCCGACAACGCCGCCGATGGCGAACCCGTTGGCGAGGCCCTTGGCGAAGGTCATCATGTCCGGCACCACATCGTGCGCCTGAATGCCCCAGAAGTGCGCCCCGGTGCGGCCCCAGCCGGTCTGCACCTCGTCGGAGATCAGCAGGATGCCGTGCTCGTCGAGCACTTCCTTGTACGCCTTGAACAGGCCGTCGGGCGCCATCGTGAACCCGCCGACGCCCTGCACCGGCTCGGCGATCAGCGCGCCGACGTCGGCCGGGTGGATGCCGCCGGACAACAGCGCCCGGAGGTCGGCCACGCACGCGTCGATGTACGCACCGTCCGACAGGTCACGGTAGGGCGCCAGCTGCCGGTCGGTGCCGTGCAGGTAGTGAGTTCCGAACGGGTCGTTGCTGCTCGCCTTCCATACCGGGTTGCCCGTGATGGCGACGGTGCCGAACGTCCGGCCGTGGTAGCTGCCCCGCATCGCCAGCACCTGGTTCGCCTTGCGCGCGATAAGGGCGGCCGCGAGCGCGGTCTCGTTGGCCTCGGAACCGGAGTTGGTGAAGAACACCTTGGCGTCCGGGATGTTCGAGAGCCTGGCGATCTTCTCCGCGAGCTCGACCTGGCTGCGGATCAGGTACAGCGTGGAGGTGTGCACCACGCCGGTCGAGATCTGCCGCTCGACCGCCTCCCGCACCTCGGCGACGTCGTAGCCGAGCATGTTGGTCAGGATTCCGGCGAAGAAGTCGAGATAGCCCCGGCCCTGGGCGTCGGTGACGCGGCAGCCCTTGCCGCTGACGATCTCGATCGGCTGGTCGTAGTAGAGGCCGACCCAGTTGGGGATTACCGCGCGGTGGCGTGCGAGAAGATCAGACATACTCCTAGTCTGCCAGCACGCCTATGCTGCGTAAACGCGGACGTAGTCCACCAGCATGGTCTGCGGAAACGGCGCCGAGCTCTCCGGGGAGACCGAGGCGGTGCCGCCGACCGCCACGTTCAGCAGCAGGTAGCAGTCGTGGTCGAAGACCCACGGATTGCCGCCAAGGCTGGCCGGAGTCACAGTGTGGTAGGGGGCCCCGTCGAAGAACCAGCGGATCCGGTCGGGCTCCCAGTGGACCGCGTAGGCGTGGAAGTCGTCGGCGAGCCGGACGCCGGCGGCGAACTCGCCGCCGATCCCGCTCTCGCCGCAGTAGCCGGGCCCGTGGACCGTTCCGTACACCCAGGCGGGGGCGGTGCCGAAGTTCTCCATCACGTCGATCTCGCCGCAGGCCGGCCAGCCGACCTGGCCGATGTCGGTGCCGAGCAGCCAGAACGCGGGCCAGAGGCCCCGGCCCCCGGGAATCTTGATGCTGGCCTCGATCAGCCCGTACCTGACCGGTTTCAGGTCCTTGGTGATCAGCCGCGCCGAGGTGTAGCGGCGGCCGTCATACCTGGCCGCCAGCTCCGGGTCGGCGCGCCGCACGGTGATGGCCAGGTGGCCGGCGCCGTCCAGCGCGGCGTTGTCCGGCTCGCCGGTGTAGTACTGCAGCTCGGCGTTTCCCCAGCCGTGCCCGCCCGTCTCCGGCCGCCACGTCCCGGGATCGGCCGGGATGCCGGCCGGCCCGTCGAACTCGTCGGCCCACAGGAGCGGCCCGTGTCCGGGCACCGTCAGGCGAGGCGGGCGGGGAAGCCGCCGGTCGCCACCGGACCCCAGCGTCGCGGGGTCACCCGGAGCAGCGACTTGCCCTGCTTGACCATGGCGTCGCGGTACTCCGCCCAGTCCGGGTGCTCGCCGGAGATTGACCGGTAGTAGTCCACGAGCGCGTCGACCGCCCCCGGGACGTCGAGCACCTCGGCGGTGCCGTCGACCTGCACCCACGGGCCGCCGAAGTCGTCGGAGAGGAACAGCACGCTGACATGCTCAGGGTCGCGGCGGGCGTTCCGGGTCTTGGCGCGCTCCGGGTAGGTGGCGATGACGATCCGGCCCTGCTCGTCGACGCCGCAAGTCACGGGCGAGGCCTGCGGTCCGCCGTCCGCGCGGGTCGTGATCACGATCGCGTGGTGCCTGGGCCTGATGAACTCGAGCAGCTCGTCGCGGTCAACAGCGGTGCTGGTCGCGATGGTCCGTGCCATGCCCCGACCTTATAGCTGCAGGGACCCTATAGCTGTGCGCGGAGGGCTACCGTGGCGCGGGTGACCGCGGCGATGTCCGGGGTGCCCGCGAGGATCATCAGGGTGCGGAGCTCCTCGGTGAGCAGCTCGATGGTACGACGGACGCCGTGTTCGCCGGCGGCGGCGAGGCCGTAGGCGGCGAGGCGGCCGATGACCACCGCGTCGGCGCCGAGGGCGAGGGCGAGGAACACGTCGGCGCCGGTGCGGACGCCGCTGTCGAGCAGGACCGGGATCCGGCCCGCGACCGTCTCCGCGATCCCGGGCAGCACGTCGAGGCTGGCGGCGGCCGGGTCGACCTGGCGGCCGCCATGGTTGGACACCAGGATCGCGGACGCGCCGGCGCCGATCGCCGCCTCCGCAGCCTCGCTGGTGAGGATGCCCTTCGCGATCCACGGCAGGTCCTGGCGGGCGGCCGCCTCGGCGAGCTGGTCCCAGGTCCAGCCCTGGATGACGCGGTTGCCGTAGGTCTCGGTGATGTTGGGGGTGCCGTCGTGGACGACGTTGCCTGACCAGACGACCGGGTCCGGACGGAACCGGTTCATCCTGCTCCTGACCCGGAAGCCCATGGCGGAGCAGTCGACCGTCACGCACAGCGCGGCGTAGCCCGCGGCGCGGATCCGCTTCGCCACGTAGTCGAAGGACTCGTACGGGTGCAGCTGGGCGATCCGCGCCGCCGCGGGTGCCGCGGCGGCGACCTCCGCGTAGGAGAACGTGCCGACCTCCGGGACGATCGAGACCGTGCCGCACGCGGCGTTCGCGCGGGCCACCGCAAGGTGGCCGTCGGGATCGAACAGGCCGTCGCCGCCGAACGGGGCGGTCAGCACCGGGACGGACAGCGGGATGCCGAGCACCTCGGTGCCGGTATCGGGCGCGGTGACGCCGCTCATCGGACGCGGCTTGATCACCCAGCGGGTGAACGCCTCGCGGTTCGCGCGCAGCGTCTGCTCGGTGCCCGCGCCGCTTTCCAGGTAGCCGGCGACCTCGGCGGGGAGGGCGCGCAGCGCCGCGGCATGGATCTCCTCGAGTGCCCGGAAGTCGGCGTTGGCTGAGTCCGTCGGCGTGGTCGTCACGCCTGCACCCTACTGCGGGTCGGGGTCTGGGCTGGCGCCTGGCCTGGCGAGAAAGCCGAAGTCACAGCCCTCGTTCGCCTGGGTGATGTGCTCGCTGTACAGGGCGCCGTAACCCCGGCCGTACCGCTGCTCTGGGGGAGTCCAGTTCGCCCGGCGAGCCGCCACCGTACGTTCCGGAACATCCAGTGAAAGAACGCGGGCGGGGACATCGAGGGTGATGAGATCGCCCGTCTCGACGAGGGCGAGCGGGCCGCCGACGGCTGCCTCGGGGGCGATGTGCAGCACGCAGGCCCCGTAGCTGGTGCCGCTCATTCGCGCGTCGGAGATGCGCACCATGTCGCGGACGCCGCGGGCGAGCAGGTAGTCGGGGATGGGCAGCTGGCCGTACTCGGGCATGCCCGCACCCTTGGGGCCGGTGTTGCGCAGCACCATGACCGAGTCGGGTGTGATGTTGAGGGACGGGTCGTTGACGCGTTTCTTCAGGTCGGCGTAGTCGTCGAAGACGACGGCGAGGCCGGTGTGCTTGAGCAGCCGCGGTTCGGCGGCGATGTGCTTGATCACCGCGCCATCGGGGGCCAGGTTGCCGCGCAGCACGGCGATGCCGGCCTCGTTCGCCAGCGCGGTGTCCGGGGTGCGGATGACGTCCTCGTTGTAGACGGGATGGCCGGGGACGTTCTGGTGCAGCGCGCCGGGCACCGTGGCGAGCTGGGCCAGCAGCGCGGGCAGGCCGCCGGCGTAGTAGAAGTCCTCCATCAGGTACTCCCCCGATGGCCGGATGTTGGCCAGCCACGGGACACGGCGGGAGATGGCGTCGAAGTCATCGAGGGTCAGGCCGACGCGGGCGCGGCCGGCGATGGCGATCAGGTGGATCAGCGCGTTCGTCGAGCCGCCGAGCGCGAGCACGGTCGCCGCCGCGTCCTCGAACGCCTCGCGGGTGAGGATCGTCTCCGGGGTCGTGTCGTGCCAGACCATGTCGACGATGCGCTTGCCGGAGTTGACGGCCATCCGGTAGTGCGCGGAGTCGACGGCGGGGATCGACGCGGCGCCGGGCAGCGTCATGCCGAGCGCCTCGGCGGCGCTGGTCATCGTGGAGGCGGTGCCCATCGTCATGCAGTGGCCAGGCGACCGTGCGATGCCTTCTTCGAGGTCTTGCAGGTCGCAGTCGGTGGCGACGCCGGCCCGGTAGTCGTCCCAGACGCGCCACATGTCGGTGCCGCTGCCGACTCGCTGCCCGCGGTAGTTGCCGCTGAGCATCGGGCCCGCGGGGACGAAGATGGCCGGGATGCCCGCGCTCGCCGCGCCCATGATGAGGGCGGGCGTGGTCTTATCGCAGCCGCCCATGAGCACCGCGCCGTCGAACGGGTAGGAGCGGAGGACTTCTTCGGCCTCCATCGACAGCAGGTTGCGGTACATCATCGGCGTCGGCTTCTGGAACGTCTCGCTGAGCGTGGCGACCGGCATCTCGACAGGGAAGCCGCCGGCCTCGAGGACGCCGCGCTTGACTTGCTCGGCGCGCTCGCGCAGGTGCTGGTGGCAGGGGTTGATGCCGGACCAGGTGTTGAGGATGGCGATGAGCGGCTTGCCCTCGTGCTCTTCCGCCGTGACCCCGAGGCCGCGCATCCGGGAGCGGTGGCTGAACGCGCGGACGCTGTCGGCGCGGCTATCGCCGAACCAGCGGTGGCTTCTGAGCTGCTCTGGGGTCTTCATGCCTGGTATCGTCGGTCGCAGCATGCGGTTGCGTCTAGGGTTCCGTCGGCTGCCCGCGCCTCATGTGGGGTTTCTTACAACGAGGGCAGCCGGGACTGGACCGAGCGACGCCAGGAGCCGGCTCCTTGTGGCGGCCGGTGAACACCTGACGGGATAGAAACCCTGAGGGCTCCTCGTTCAGCGATGCCTCAGGAGCCTTCGATGCACGCAGCCGCCCTCCCGCTGTCTGTCACCCTCGTGGTGCTTGCCGCCGCCGTCACGCACGCCACCTGGAACGCGATCGCGCACGGGATCAAGGACCAGCTGCTGGCGTTCGGGCTGATCGGGGCGGGCGGGATTCTCGTGGCGATCCCGCTGGTGATCGTTTCCCCTTTTCCGCTGTCCGCGTGCTGGCCTTACCTGCTGGCGTCGATCGTCATCCACGTCTTCTACAACCTGCTGCTGATGCGGTCCTACCGGTACGGAGAGTTCGGCCAGGTCTACCCGCTGGCGCGGGGCACGTCGCCGCTGGTGGTGACCGTGCTCGCGGCGGTGTTCGCCGCGGAGCGGCCGTCGGTCGCGCAGGTGGCGGGCGTGCTGGTGGTGTCGTGCGGGCTCGCGCTGCTGGTACTGGCCGGGCGCAGGGGGCGGCGGGCGGCTGCCGGCGGCGGTTCTGGCAGCGACGCTGGCGGCGGTTCTGGTGGCGGTGCCGGGCGCGGGATCGGGCTCAGGCGGGCGGCGCTGATCGCGGCGGTGGGGACCGGGCTGACGATCGCCGCCTACACCACGGTCGACGGCCTGGGGGTGCGGCTGTCCGGGTCGTCGGTGGCGTACATCGGCTGGCTGATGCTGCTGGAATCGCTGTGCGTGCCCGCCTGGGCGCTGGCCAGGCGGCGGCACGAGCTGCTGTCAGGGACGTCGCGGCGGGTCCTGGGGTCCGGGCTGCTCGCCGGCGGACTGAGCGTGCTGGCCTACGGGCTGGTGCTGTGGGCGCAGACTCGCGGTGATCTGGCGCCGATCTCCGCGCTGCGCGAGACCAGCGTGATCTTCGGGGCGGTGATCGGGACGGTGGTGTTCCGCGAGCCGTTCGGCCGCTGGCGGATCGCGGCGACGCTCCTGGTCGTGATCGGCGTCCTGCTGCTCAACGTGGGCTGACTGCCGGTGGTGTGCCGGCTGGGGCGGCTTCCAGCCGCTTCTTGCTGTTATCAGGTTCACAGGTTTATCGTGCGGGATCAGGCCCGGATTCCGGCGCGTTATCCCGCACGATCTTGTACCAGGGCGACCTGTCCGTCCGGTGGTGGCGGCACCGCGCCTGGGTGCACGATCGCGGCAATGGCCTCCACGCCGTCCACGAGGCGGGGACCGGGGCGGACCACGAGGGAGTCGGCGTCGATGGCCCATACCGGGACGCCGGGCAACGCGGCCGTCACGGCCGCGGCCTGGGCGACCGCGCCCGCCAGGTGGTAGCCGCATGGGGCGACGATGGCCAGGTCGGGCTCGGCGGCGGCGACCTCAGGCCAGGTCAGCGGCTCCGATCGGCGGCCGGCCCGGGCCGCGACCGGCTCGCCGCCCGCAGCGGTCACCAGATCGGGGATCCAGTGCCCGGCCGCGAACGGAGGATCGACCCATTCGACGACCGCGACTCGCGGGCGGGGACGGCCCGCGACCCGCGCCGCCACGTGGGCCAGCCGGCCGCGGAGGCTCGCGACCAGCCGCTCGGCGCGTTCGGCCGCCCCGGTCCGCTCGCCTACCGTGAGGATCGTGTCCAGCACATCCTCAAGCGTGTACGGGTCGAGCGACAGCACATCGGCGCTGCACCCCAGGTAGCCCAGCGCCTCCAACACATGCCCCGAGGGCAGCGCGCACACCCGGCACAGGTCCTGCGTCAGGATGAGGTCCGGGCGCAGCCTCGCGAGCGCGTCGGCGTGCAGCGTGTACAGGTCCTCACCGCTGGCGAGCTGGTCACGGACGTACCGGTCGATGTCCGCCGGGGTCATGCCGGACGTGTCCCGGCCGCCTACCACGACTTGTTTTTCCGCACGGGCGGCGGGCGGCTCGTCACACTCGAACGTGACCCCGACGAGGTCATCGCCCAGGCCGAGCGCGTACACGATCTCGGTCGCCGACGGCAGCAGTGACACCAGACGCACGTCGCCAGGATAAGGGGCGCGCGCGGTCGGCAACTTCGTATCAGTTCTGGCCCTGCCAGCCAACCTCGTATCAGTTTCGGCCTTCGAATTCGGGACAAATCGGACACTTGAGGGGCCGGAAGTGATACGAAGACGCCCCGGGCTCATCTTCCCATCGGTTCCGTAGGGATAAATCGGGCATTTCGGGCGTGAAAGTGGCCATAGCCGATGGGAAGTTGAGCGGGGGGCCTGGCCTGGCCGGGCGGCGGGCGGCTCGTCACACTCGAACGTGACCCCGACGAGGTCATCGCCCAGGCCGAGCGCG
>DATBBI010000298.1:0-4742 GCA_036271115.1 Trebonia sp. | reverse complement strand
TCTGTGAGGTAACCGCATGTCATCGCACCGCGAGGCGCCGGAGATCGCCAAGGACCCGGTGGCCGACAGCACCGATGTGTACGCGTTCGTCAGCCCGGACAAGCCGGACACGGTCACGCTCATCGCCAACTACATTCCGCTCGAGGGCCCGGCAGGCGGCCCGAACTTCTACGCATTCGGCGACGAGGTCCTGTACGAGATCCACGTCGACAACAACGGCGACGCCCGGCCGGACGTCACCTTCCAGTTCAGGTTCCGGACAGCGCTGCGGGACCCCGCGACGTTCCTCTACAACACCGGGCCGATCCTGTCGCTCGGCAGCGCGAACTGGAACAGCCGCCAGTTCTACTCGGTCACCCGCATCAGCGGGGGGCACAGCGTGGTCCTCGGCAGCGGCCTCGCCTGCCCGCCGTGCAACATCGGCCCGCTGTCCACCCCCAACTACGCGAGCCTGGCGAACGCCGCGGTGCACGGCCTGCCCGGCGGGATCAAGGTCTTCGCCGGGCAGCGGGCCGAAGGCTTCTACGTGGACCTCGGCTCGATCTTCGACCTCGCCGACCTGCGCCCCTTCGAGCAGCTGCACGCCCAGTACGGGATGAACGTGTTCTCCGGCCCGGCGGCCGGCGTCAACGCCACCGCCCAGCTGAACGTCCACTCGATCGCCATCCAGGTGCCGGTCTCGCAGCTGGCAGGTGGCAAGCACGGGAAGGTGACCGACCCCGGCTCGGTGATCGGCGTCTGGACGACGGCGAGCCGTCAGCGGGTCAGCGTGTGGGACTCCTCGGACGGCGAGCGGGTCTGGAGCGGCCCCTTCCACCAGGTGTCCCGGCTGGGGAACCCGCTGATCAACGAGGTGCTGATCCCGCTGGGCCGCAAGGACCTGTGGAACACGCTGCCGCCGTCCGACGACAAGCAGTTCGCCGGCCGCTATGCCCACCCCGAGCTGGCCATGCTGCTGCCCGTCCTGTACCCCGGTGTCTTCCCGAACCTGGCAAAGCTAGTGAAGGCCGGCACCTCCCGCGCCGACCTCGAGGCGATCCTGCTCACCGGGATCCCGGCTGGCATCGTGCCCGGCTTCCAGAACTACACCGGTTCCATCCAGGCGGACATGCTGCGGCTCAACACGGCCATCCCGCCGGCCGCGAAGCCCAGCCAGCTCGGGGTGATCGGCGGTGACCTGGCCGGGTTCCCCAACGGCCGCCGGGTCTCCGACGACGTGGTGACGGTCGAGCTGCGCGCCATCGCGGGCGTGACGGTCCCGCTGGTGGACAAGAAGTTCACGCCGGACGCGGCCGCCGGCGCGGTCACCGACGGCCTCACGGCAGCCAGCGTCCCGTCCGGCTACCTGACCACGTTCCCTTACCTCGGCGTCCCCTACAGCGGCTTCGACACGCCGTCATGATGACCGACCACCACAGAACCGATCCGTCAGGCCCCGGCAGCGTGGTCCTCGACCTGGGCGAAGGTGTCGGCGCCCTCATCGTGGACGCGCCGCCGGAGCGTTGTGGTGACGAGATCGAGATCAGTGCGTCCGGCGACTTCTGGAGCGGGGGTCGCCGGACGCACTCCCTCGTCAGGGAGCGAAGGACCGCCGCGGGCACCAGCTACGCGGCGGTCTACCCCGGCCTGCCGGCCGCCGAGTACACCGTCTGGCTGGACGAGCACACGCCCGCGGGCACGGTCACGGTCCATGAGGGCCAGGCCGTCCGCTTCCGCCTCACGCCGGAAGAATGAACCGCTCGACCGCGTTAGCGAAGCCCTCGTCCTCGTTGGACGTGGTGACTCGGCGGGCGGCTCGCTGTACCTCATGGCTCGCGTTACCCATAGCGATGCTGAGCCCGGAGTGCGCGAACATGAGCACGTCGTTGGGCTGGTCGCCGATCGTGGCGATCTGCTCCGGGGGGATTTGGTAGGTCCGGGAGAGGTACTGGGCCACGGCGCCCTTGTTGGCGTTGGGGTTGGTGACATCGCCGTAGTACGGCTGCGACCTGGCCGCAGAAACGTGGTCGCCGAAGCGCTCGCGCACCGCGTCCACGCCCTTCTGGACCGCGTCGTAGTCATCGCTCACCCCGGTGATCTTGGCCACTCCGTCCGATACCGAGGCGAAATCGCCGGTGACCGTCGGGTCGAACTTGACCGTCCAGCTCTCGCGGGCGACGTGCGGCGCCTTCGGATCCCGGAGGAACCAGTCCGACCCCCGGTAGATCCATACATCCAGGTTGTGGGCCGCGAGCAGGTCGATCACCGCCGGCGTGACGTCGTCGGGGATGACCTGCTGCTCGATCACCGACATGTCGGGATGGACATACACGCCGCCGTTGAAGGCCGCGATCGGCATGGTGAGCTGGAGCGGCTGCACGAGCATCGACATGCCTCGGGGCGGGCGGCCGCTGGTGATGGCGAAGCGGATGCCAGCGTCTCTCAGCTTCGCGACTGCGGCGATGGCCCGGTCGGTGAGAATTTTGTCCTGGGTTACCAGCGTGCCGTCGACGTCGGCGAGGAACAGCCGAATTGCCGGGGCCATGTTGCCTCCACTGTGGTCCGGTGGTCTGGTCTGGTGAGGTCAGGAGCTAGACGACGAGTGCGTGAAGTCGGTCCGGTCGACTGACTCTCCCCGGCCTACGAGCACCGTCGCCACCATCTCCGGCGGGAACAGGCCGTGCTCGATGACCCCGGGCGTCGCCGACAGCCGGACGGCCAGCGCCGCCGGATCATCGAAAGGCCCGTGGAAGTCCGCGATCACGCCGCCATCGGGACTGAGCGGGACGTCACGCAGCACGGCCGGCGCGACCCGGCGCATGGTGGCGCGCACCCCGAAGGAGAGCAGTTCGAGGGGAATCGGGCTGTGCAAGGCCTGGACGGGCTTGGTCGAGTCGGCGATGACCACGAACCGGTCCGCGGCCCCCGCGACGATCTTCTCGCGGGTGTGCGCGCCGCCGCCGCCCTTCACCAGCCATCCGTCCGGGGCGATCTGGTCGGCGCCGTCGATGGTGATGTCGAAACGGTCGATGCTGGTGACGTCCTCGATCCGCAGGCCCAGCTCGCGTGCGGCGTGCTCGGTGCGCGGCGACGTGGCCGCACAGACGATGTCGAGCGATCGGCGGGCCAGGGCTGGGAGCAGGAACGCCACCGTCGAGCCGGTGCCGAGCCCGACGGTCATGCCGTCCTCGACCAGTTCCGCGGCCGCCTCCGCCGCGACCTGCTTCTCCCGCTCGATGCCCCGCGGGCCGGCTGGCTGAGCTCCCATCGGATCCTCAGGCCGCCGCCCGGTCGGCCATCACCAGGGACGCGGCGGCCTCGACGCGGCCCGCCGGGATCGTCGTGTCCCCGGCCAGGAGCCTCTGCAGCGGCTCCGTCTTGTCGTCGCCGGTGACCAGCCAGAGGATCTGCCTGGCCCGCGCCAGCGCCGGGTAGGTGAGCGTCATCCGCACGTGGTCCTGGTATGGCTCTGTGAGGGCGACCAGGCGATCGGTGACCGACAGGACCGGATCGGCGGGGACAAGGGAGGCGGTGTGCCCGTCGGGGCCGAGACCTAGGTGAACAAGGTCGAAGTGCTCCGGCAGCACGGCCGCGTAGCGGACGGCCGCGACCACGAGATCGCTCTCGTTGACCGGCATGGGCCGCACCTGCGCCGGAGCCGACCCCAGCGCCTTGGTGAGGTGGGTCAGGTTCCTGTCCGGGTCACCGGGCGGTGCTACGCGCTCGTCCACCTGGTAGATGACGGTCGCTTCCCACGGGACCTCCTCCGAGGCTAGCTCGGCGAACATGGCCCAGGGGGTGTGCCCGCCGCTGACCGCGAAGTGGAAGCTGCCGCCGACCGCGACCGCGGCGCGGGCGCGCTCGGCCACGAATGCCGCGCCGGCCCGGGCCACGGCATCGGGATCGGCGAGAGTCTGGAGGTCGTGGTGCATGTCGCTCCCTGCTGTCTGAGGCCAGCCTAGAGTGCCCGCGTTCGGTGTCCCGTCCGGGGCGGGGTTGGTCACGCGGGCACTGCCAGCACCACGATCGGCGTGGTCGTCGGCGCCGTCGTCCCGCCCGCCGGCTCGACGGTGACGCCGACGCTGTCGCCGGTCTCCAGCCCGGACGCCAGCACGGGAGCGGTGGACCCGGTGACCCCGGCGGGCGGCACCAGCCCGGCGGCCCGGGCCTTGCCAGGCCCGAGGAACCACAGCTCGTACACCTGGGACGACGGCAGCACGCGCAGCCCTGAGCTGGTGAACACGATCTTTCCCGCCAGGTGCGACGCCACCACGGTAGCGGTGCCTCCCTCGGTCGTCGGCCCTGACACGATCCGCGCGTCCGGCGCGGCGAGCACGGCGGCGATCGCCTGGTTGCGCGCCCGCTCAGTGTTCAGGCTGTTGTTCGTGCCGATGGTGATCACGGCCAGCACCACAACCGCGGCCAGCGCGACCGCGGCGATGCCGGTGGCGATCTTGGGCATCGTCCAGAACGTGCGCGAAGTTCCCCTCCTGGCCGCCCTGCTGCCCGGCGCGGCGCGGCGCCAGCGCGGCGTGGCTGTCACGGGCGGCAGCTGCCGGGTGATCGTGGTCGCCGCGAGCACCCGCTCCTTCAGCCCGGGCGGCGGCTCGGCCGCCGCGGCACGGCCGAGGGCGGCCGCGGTCGCGGCGAAGCCGCGGACCTCGTTCTGGCAGGCCTGGCAGCGGCGCAGGTGCCGCTCGAACCGGTCCCGCTCGGCGTCGTCGAGCGCGTCGAGCGCGTACGCGCCGGCCAGGGCGTGCAGG
>DATBBI010000297.1:0-3683 GCA_036271115.1 Trebonia sp. | reverse complement strand
CGACGTCGGGCTGATGAGCCCGATCGACGAGTCGATGCGCACCTGGCCGCCGGAAGAGTCGCCCGCATGACACGCGTCCAGCGGTTCACCGCCCGGGTGGACCTCGGGCCCCGCGGCCGCGGGGTCATCGTTGTCCCGTTCGACCCGGATGAGGAATGGGGCGCCCAGTCCGAGCATCTCGTGGGCGGCACGATCGACGGTCAGAAGGTCCGCGGGTCGATCGCGCCGGGCGATCGCGGCTGGGTCTTCACCCTGACCTCGATGTGGATGTGCGATGCCGATATCTCGACCGACACGGAAGTGGCCGTCGAGCTTGCCCCGGAAGGCCCGCAGCGCGGCGATCTCGCCGAGGACATCGCCGCCGCGCTAGCCGCCAATCCCGCCGCCAGCACGTTCTGGGACACGCTGGCGCAGTTCTACCGCAAGGCATATCTCCGCTGGATCGACTCGACGACCAAGCGTCCGGAGCTGCGCGCGGTCCGCATCGCGGAAGTGGTGGACCTGCTCGCGGCCGGGGTCAAGGAACGCCCGCGACCGCGAGACTAGACCCTTACCCGCGCTCGATCGCGGTGCCGAGCAGGCCGAGCGGCGGCGAGCCGAGCGCCAGCAGCGCGCTGTGGAAGCGCTTCAGCGTGAACCCCGCGCCCCACGCGGCGCGGGCCTGCTCGCGCCTGCGCATGATCTCCAGCTTGCCCCACGTGTACCGGCCGTAGGTCGGGTCGAACGTCGCCCGCCGCGCCTCCGACAGCGCGGCTTCACCCGTCAGGTGGGTGTCCGTCGCGAACCGCGCGGCCGCCTCCTCAACCGTCCACCCGGCGGTGTGCACGCCGAGCGCGCAGGCCAGCCGGGTCACCCGGACGAGGGCCTCCAGCCATACCCCGATGGCGAACCGCGGGTCGTCGGCGAGGAACCCTTCCTCGACGGACATCTCTTCGGCGTAGTGCGCCCAGCCCTCCACGAACGCCAGCGAGAACAGCGTCCGCCGCACGTCGCCGACCGCGTGGCGCAGCGCCTGGTGGTGCGAGAAGTGCCCGGGGGCCACCTCGTGCACGGTGATGGCCGGCAGTGTGGTCGCACTGAACACCTCGAGCCATTCCTCGGCCTGCGCCGCCGGCCAGGACGGATCCGGCGGGGTGATCCAGTACCAGGACGGCGCGTCCGGCTCGGCCGGCGCGTTGGTGGAGATCATCGCCATCGCCCAGCGCCGCGACTCCGGCGCCTCGCCGACCAGGCACACCCCGTCGTTCACTGGCATCAGGTCCCGCGACCGGGTGAACTCGATCGCGCGCGCCGTCCAGTCCCGCGCGGCGGTGAGCACCCCCGCGCTGTCCGGGTGGTCCTTCACGAGCTCGCGGGCCACGTCCAGCGGAGGCCGGCTTGCGTCGACCGCGGCGCACGACTCGGTGAGCCGCTCGGTCAGCCGGTCCCGTTCGGCGTCCGCCCGCAGCGCGAGCTGGCCCAGGTCGACGTCGATCGCCTCGGCCGTGCCGAGCAGCGCGGCTAGCGCCGCGGACCCCAGCGCGGCGTCCGGCGGGCCCGACGCCGCCGCCTCCGACACGTGCGCGACGAGCCGGGCATGCGCGGTGAGCGCCGCCTCCCGCGCGCCAGGATCCGCGTCCGCGGGGATGCCTGCGGCGAGTCCGCGGGCAGCGTCGAGCAGCGACCCGGCGACCGGGGCGGTGAGCTCGTCGAGGGACGCGATCGCCGCGTCGATCACCCGGGGCCAGGCCGCCAGGTGCGCGGCCCGCGCCGCATCCCGCTCGGCGGCCTGCGCGTAGTCCTTGTCGTAGCAGGCGAGGTCCAGCTCGAAGAGGTGGTACAGCGGGTTGCGCCGGTACAGTTCCAGCTCCGCGTAGACGACCCGCATCAGCTCCTCGAACGCTCGCAGGTGCGCCTCGTCGTGCGGGTCGGGCTGCGCGGAGCCGGCCTTCCGCGCCGCCTCCAGCTTGGCGAGCCCGGCCGTCACCCCGGCCGGCGACAGGTCCTGCGGGATGCCGTCGTACTCGTGACGCCCGCCGTACTCGCGCGCCTCTGCGACGTTCAGGTCGCAGATCGCGCGCACCCGTGGATCGAGGTCGCTCATGGGTGAGACGTTACAGTGTTGGGCATGGCAACGATCCCGGAGTTCACGACCAGGCCAGAGCTCGCGGGGACGTTCGGCATGGTGGCGTCCACGCACTGGCTGGCCTCGGCGGCCGGGATGGCGGTGCTGGAGAAAGGCGGCAACGCCTTCGACGCCGCGGCCGCCGCCGGCTTCGTGCTGCAGGTCGTCGAGCCGCACCTGAACGGCCCCGGCGGCGAGGTGCCGGTGATCGGCTACGACACCCGGCGCGGCGAGACGTTCGTGGTGTGCGGGCAGGGCACCGCGCCGGCCGGAGCGACCCTGGACGCCTACCGGGAGCTCGGGCTCGGCATCGTGCCCGGCAGCGGGCTGCTGGCGGCGTGCGTGCCCGGCGCGTTCGGCGGCTGGCTGCTGCTGCTGCGCGAGTACGGGACCCTGCAGCTGCGCGACGTGCTCGGCTACGCGATCGGCTACGCCGAGTCCGGGTTCGCCCTGATCCCGAGCATCAGCTGGTCCATCGCGAGCGTCGCCGAGCTGTTCCGCGAGCACTGGACGAGCTCCGCCCGGGTCTACCTGCCCGGCGGGGGAGTACCCGCCCCGGGCAGCAGGTTCGCCAACCCGGCGCTGGCCGAGACGTACAAGAAGGTCCTCGCCGCGGCGGAGGCGGCGGGCACGGACCGCGAAGCGCAGCTCGAGGCGGCGCGCCGCGCCTGGTACAGCGGGTTCGTCGCCGAGGCGATCGGCAAGTTCGCGACCACCGAGGTGATGGACGTCACCGGGGAGCGGCACCGCGGCTTCCTCACCGCGCACGACCTGTCGTCCTGGCACGCCCGCCTGGAAGCGCCGGCCACCTACGACTACCAGGGCCTGACCGTCTGCAAGACCGGCCCGTGGGGCCAGGGACCGGTGTTCCTGCAGCAGCTGGCGCTGCTGCAGGGCTATGACCTGGAAACCATGGAGCCCGGCGGCGCGGAGTACATCCACACCGTGACCGAGTGCGCCAAGCTCGCCTTCGCGGACCGCGAGGCCTGGTACGGCGACCCCGACTTCACCGACGTGCCGCTCGGCGACCTGCTGTCCGCCGCGTACAACGACGAGCGGCGCAAGCTCGTCGGCGACACCGCGAGCACGGAGCTGCTGCCCGGCCGGCCCGGGGGGAGAGAACCGGAGCTGCCGGGATTCGCCACGGGCCCGTTCGGGATAAAAGGACCAGAAGGCACCCTGCACAGGAGCGGTGCCCGGGGCAGCGGCGACCCCGGCATCGACCCGGCGACGGGGGAACCGCTCAACCGGTCGATCCACGCGCAGGCACGGCGCGGCGACACCTGCCACGTCGACGTCGCGGACCGCTGGGGCAACGTGGTCACCGCGACGCCGAGCGGCGGCTGGCTGTCGTCCTCGCCGGTCATTCCCGAGCTCGGGTTCTGCCTCGGGACGCGGGCGCAGATGTTCGCCCTCGACCCCGGGCTGCCCGCCACGATCGCGCCGGGCAAGCGGCCGCGGACCACGCTGAGCCCGACGCTGGCGCTGCGCGACGGCGAGCCGTACGTGGCGTTCGGCACGCCGGGCGGGGATCAGCAGGACCAGTGGACGCTCGGGTTCTTCCTGAACCACGTGCACT
>DATBBI010000296.1:0-16477 GCA_036271115.1 Trebonia sp. | reverse complement strand
CACCAGCGCGATGGTCCGCGCGCTCGACCGCACGCCGGCCGGCTGGCGGCTCACCGTCGGTTCCGCTGCCGACCCGGAGTACCTGCTGGCTGACGCGGTGATCGTCGCTGTCCCCGCGGCGCCCGCTGCCCGCCTTCTATCCAGAACGGTCCCGGCCGCCTCCGCACCGCTCAGCCAGATCCCGTACGCGAGCATGGCGATTATCACACTGGCTTACCGGGCCGAGGATTTCCCTGAAACGCAGCGCAGCGGCTACCTCGTCCCGGCCGTCGACGGCCGGGCCGTCAAGGCGGCCACGTTCTCCACCGTCAAGTGGCCGCACCTTGCCGCGCACGCGCCGGTGCACATCGTCCGCTGCTCCGTCGGCCGGATCGGCGAGACGGCGCTGCTGCAGCGCGACGACGCGGACCTGGCGGCGCTCGCCGCCGCCGAGCTCGCCGACGCAACGGGGATAACAGCAAGAAGCGTCGCGCAGCGGGTCACTCGCTGGGGCGGCGCGCTCCCGCAGTACAACGTCGGCCACCTGGACCGGGTGGCGGCCATCCGCGAAGCCGTCAGCGAGCAGCCGGGCCTCGCCGTCGCCGGCGCCGCCTACGACGGCGTCGGCATCCCCGCCTGCGTCGCCACCGCCAGGGCGGCCGCCCGGCAGGTTCTCGCTCACCTCAGCCGCTTCGACGGCAGGGACTAAGATCTCTAGACGTGGCAGACGACGAGAAGCGGCTTAAGGCGCGGGACCTGAACGAGCTCATCCGGTACACGATGTGGGCGGTGTTCACGGTGACCGACCGGGACTTCGCCCGGGACGAGGCGGCGGCGGAGCTGACCGACGTGCTCGACCAGGCGAACGGCAAGGGCATTGTCACGCGGGGCCTGTATGACCTGCAGGGCATGCGCGCCGACGCCGATTACATGCTGTGGTGGGTGGCGCCGACCTCTGACGAGCTGCAGGAGATGTACGTGCGGTTCCGCCGGACGCGGCTCGGTCTCGCCAGCGAGCCGGTCTGGTCGGCGATGGCGCTGCACCGGCCCGCCGAGTTCAACAAGGGCCACATCCCCGCGTTCCTCGCCGACGAGGAGCCCAAGGACTACGTCAGCGTGTACCCGTTCGTCCGGTCCTACGAGTGGTACCTGCTGGATCCCGCCGAGCGCAGGAGGATGCTCGCGGAGCACGGCATGATGGCGCGCGAGTACCCGGACGTGCGGGCGAACACCGTGTCCTGCTTCGCGCTCAACGACTACGAGTGGATGCTCGCGTTCGAGGCCGACGAACTGCACAGGATCGTCGACCTGATGCGGCACCTGCGCGGCGCGGACGCGCGGCGGCACACCCGGGTCGAGATCCCGTTCTTCACCGGGCGCCGCAAGCCGCCCGCTGAGCTTGTCGCCGGCCTGGCGTAACCACGAGGCCGGACCAGAACCCGCGATGGACCGGGGCAGGCTGGAGGCGTTCAGCGACGGCGTGTTCGCGGTCGCCATCACGCTGCTCGCGCTCAACCTCGCGGTCAAGGGCCCGGGCCACGGCAACGGGACGCTCGCGTACCAGCTGGGGCACCAGTGGGCCGCCTACACGGCGTACCTGATCAGCTTCTTCACGGTCGGCATCATCTGGGTCAACCACCACGTGCTGCTGTCCAACGTCCTGGTCGTCACCCGGTTGCTGCTGTTCCTGAACCTGGTGCTGCTGCTGTTCGTCGTCCTGATCCCGGTCGCGACCGGAACGGTGGGCGATTACCTCTCGGGAGGCGGCTTCGACGCTAAGGTCGCCGTCGCCGTGTACGGGATCGTGCTCACGGGGATGTCGGTCGGCTTCTCCGGCATCGCTGAGTGGTCGCTGGGGGAGGGGCGGACACGGGTACCCGTGCCGCCGGACAGGCGGTGGGCGGCCCGCGTCAGGTTCATGTCCGGCGGCCTGGTCTACCTGCTCGTCGTCGGCCTCGCGTTCGTCAGCGCCCCGGCGGCGCTCGGCCTGTCTGGCCTGGTCGCCGTCTACTACGTCTTCGAGCGGACGCCGGCCCTCGGCCAGGGCGGCGACCCTGCCAGCGACGACGCCGGCGGCCAGGACGCCTAGCCCGACTAGCCGTCGGAGCCGCCGGCGCTGCCCGCGCTGTCGGCGGGGCGGGAAGCGCGCGCCGTGAACCGGCGGCGAACCCAGAGCGCGGCGACGCCGGCCACCGCGACGACCGCGGCGAACGGCGCGATGGCGCCGATGATCGCGAGCAGCCAGGACACCGCCACCCGGAGCGCGTGCCAGCCGCCGGCCAGGCCGTTGACCAGCCCTGGCGGGGGAGCGGGCTTCGGCTTCGGTTTCACCGCGGCCTTCGGGCCGACGATCGTCAGCGCGACCGTGGCGTACGCCGTCTCATGGTTCAGCGCGCTCTGCTGCGACAGCATGGCCTCCAGGTCGGACTCCTCGGAGTCGATCTGGTTCTGCACGCTGAGCAGGTCACCGACGCTCCCGGCGCGGGACAGCAGCGCGCGCAGCTGGGTGATCGCCGCCTCGTCGGAAGCGACCCGGCTGCTGACGTCCGCGACCTGCTGGGTCACGTCCTGCGTCTGCTGGGTGAGGGAAAGCCGCGTGCCGAGCACCTTCCCCGACAGCTCGCTGAGCGTGGTCGCGTAGACCACCACCGGGATCTTCAGCGTGACGGTCGCCAGGGACTGGCTGGGCTGTGACGGGTCGCTGCTGGCGTTCTCGGAAGAGACGTAGCCGCCGGCGGCCGTCGCGATGGACGTCGCCTGGAAGACCGCGTTATTGACGTCGCGAGCGCGGACGGTGAGCTGCGCGGTATAGATGAGCTGCTGGCCGGCCGGCGCGAGCCGGGCGGCCGAAGCGTCCTGCCCGGTGCCGGCGGACCCGACCACGCTCTTAGAACCGGCCGCTGCGCTGGCAGCCCCGGCCATGGCAGGCGACGCGATGGCGCCGCTGGCGGCGTGGCCATCCGGGGCGCCGACGGCCGGAGCGGACGAGGCGGCCGACGGGGTGCTGCCGGAGCAGCCGGCCAGCGCGGCCATCGAGATCAGTGCCAGTCCCGCCGGGAGTGCCACGAGCAGCAGCAGGCGGCGGCGGTGCGCCGCGACAGCGGCGGTGCGCGTCTTTCGCATGCCCCTTGGACGACGGCCCGCGCCTGGCCGGTTGCGCCGCCAGGTCACGATTCGGGATACGTGGCCGCGCCGGCCATGCTAGAGGTCATGCCCGGTGACCTTCGCGTGAACAGCTGGCTGGTGATCCCGGCGGGCGAACTGCACGAGCGGTTCTCCCGCTCGTCGGGTCCCGGCGGCCAGTCCGTCAACACCACCGACAGCCGCGTCGAGCTGTCGTTCGACGTGCTGCGCTCGCCGGCCCTCCCGGAACGGGAGCGGAGCCGCGCCCTCGAGCGGCTCGCGAGCCGGCTCACCGACGGCGTGGTCACCGTAGCGGCGGAAAACGAGCGCAGTCAGCTGATGAACAGGGAGGCGGCCCGCGCCCGGCTGGCGTCGCTGCTGCGCGAGGCGATCGCCGCGCCCCCGCCGCCGCGCGTCGCGACCAGGCCGACCCGCGCGGCCCGCGAGCGCCGCCTGGACGCCAAGCGCCGCCGCGCCCAGGTCAAGCGCAACCGTCGCTACGAGTCAGGCGGCGACGGGTAAAGCAGCCGGGCCGCCCGAGACCGCGACTAAGACTTAAGACTCCGCCGGCCCGACAGGCTCGAGGGTCATCGAGATCGAATTGATGCACCACCGCTCGTCGGTCGGCGTCTGGTACCCTTCGCCGCTGAACACGTGACCGAGGTGCGAGCCGCACCGCGCGCACCGCGCCTCGACCCGGATCATCCCGTGCGACCTGTCTTCGATCAGCGTGACGGCGTCGGACGACGTCGGCTGGTAGAACGACGGCCACCCGCAATGCGACTCGAACTTGGCGTCAGAACGGAACAGCTCCGCCCCGCACGCCCGGCACCGGTAGACCCCCGTCGTCTCGGTGTCGGTGTACTCACCGGTGAACGGCGCCTCGGTCCCCGCCTGCCGCAGCACCCGGAACTCCTCGGGCGTGAGCTGCTCGCGCCACTGCGCTTCTGTCCGGCTCACCTTCTCCATAACTGCGAGGTTAATTGATTCGGAAGAATGTCGGCGCAGCACGGATAATAGAGACATGGCGACACTAGTCGGCCGCGCCGCCGAGCTCAGCAGGCTGGCCAGCCTGCTGGACGAGGCGGCGGCGGGCCATGCGGTCGCCGCCCTGGTCGGCGGCGACGCGGGGGTCGGTAAGTCGCGCCTGGTCGCCGAGGTGGCGGCCAGGGCCGCGAGCCGGGGCTTCACCGTGCTCACCGGACAATGCGCGGAGATCGGCGACAGCGTGCCGTACCTGCCGTTCGCCGACGCGCTGCGCACCGCCAAACCCGACCTCGAGGCGGCGGTCAAGACGCGCCCGGTGCTGGCCATGCTGCTGCCCGACGGCGACGGCGGCTACGACCGGGAGTCCGACTGGTCCGGGCTGACGAAGCAGCAGATGTTCGGCGCGATGCTTGGCCTGCTCGCCGAGCTGTCGGACGAGGCGCCGGTGCTGCTGGTCCTCGAGGACCTGCACTGGGCGGACGCCACCACCCGCGACCTGGTCACGTTCCTGCTCCGCATGCTGCACCGCGAGCGCGTCGCCACGATCGGCACCTACCGCACCGACGACCTGTACCGCCGCCACCCGCTCCGGCCGGTGCTGGCTGACCTGCAACGACTGCCGTCGGTGGTGCAGGTGGAGCTCGGCCCGCTGCCCCCGTCCGCGCTGGCTGAGCATCTTTCCTCCATTCGGAACGGACACGGCCTTCTCCCGGCCGCCGCACTCAACCACATCGTCGAGCGGGCCGAGGGCAACGCGTACTACGCCGAGGAACTGCTCGCCGCCACCAGGATGTCGGGACCGTCGGGCGCGCTGCCGTCCGGGCTCGCCGCGTTGCTCATGTCCCGGGTGGAGCTGGTGTCCGACGCGGCCCAGCTGGTGCTGCGCGCGGCGGCGGTGGCCGGCCGGCGCGCGTCCGACGACCTGGTCCGGGCCGCGGCCGCGCTGCCCGAGGGCCGCTACGACGAGGCGGTGCGCGAGGCGGTCGCGCACCAGCTGCTCGTCCCCGACGGCGCGGACGGCTACGCCTTCCGGCACGCGCTGCTGCGCGAGGCGGTCTACAACGACCTGCTGCCCGGAGAGCGGACCCGGCTGCACGCGCGGCTCGCCGCGCTGCTATCGGGCGTGCCAGGCGCGGCGGCTGAGCTCGCGCACCACAGCCTGGCCAGCCACGACGTGCCCGGTGCGTTCACCGCGTCGATCCGCGCCGGGGAGGAGGCGCACCGGATCGGAGCGCCCGCCGAGGCGCACCAGCACTACGACCAGGCGCTCGCGCTCTGGGACCGGGTGCCAGACGCGGAGCTGCTGGCCGGGATGAGCCGGGGCAAGCTGGGCCTGCGGTCCGCGCTCGCGGCGGCGGCGAGCGGCGACGTGCCGCGCGCGGTGCACCTGCTGCGGCGGATCCGCACCCTGCTCGCCGGGGACGCTGCGCTGCGCGCGGCCGTCATCGACGAGGACCCCAGCCTGCTCAGCCGCGTCGGGGAGCGGCTCGCCTACTACCTGCTGCAGAGCGAGGACAGGGAGTGGTTCACCGAGGCGCTCACGGTCGCCAGGGAGACGGTGCACGAGACGCCGCACGACCCGCCAACCTGGTACCTGGCGCGGGCGATGGCGACGTACGCGATCGCGCTGATGGTGGCGCACGACGACGGCGAGGCGCTGGACTGGGCACGGAAGGCCCGCGAGGTCGCGGGGGAGTCGGGCGCGCGGTCTGTCGAGGCGGACGCGCTGGTCACGATCGGCCAGCTCAGCAACAGGGCGGGCAGCACCGATGAGGCGATCGGCATGTTCACCGCGGCGTTCGAGCAGGCCGCCGCGGCCCGGGTGCTCGGCGTGGAGCTGCGCGCCGCGTTCAACCTGGCGCACGAGCACCTGATCCGCGGCGAGCTGCACGACGCGGCCCGGGTCGCGCACGTGGGCGTGCTGCGCTCGGAGGCAGAGGGGCTCGGGCTGGCGCCGTTCGGCATGGACCTGCAGCACCTGCATTTCCAGGCGCACTACGCCCTCGGCGAGTGGGACCACGCGCAGGAGCTCGCCGACGGCTTCCCCGTCCGGGTCACCAGCGAGCCGGAGGCGGTGCTCTCGGCGATGGCCCTGTTCCTCGACGTGGCCAGGGACAGCGCGACCGCCGCCGAGCGGGAGACCTGGCTTGAGCCGTTCTGGGACGACCTCACGGTCGGCTACATCGGGCGCGGGCTGCTCGCCGAACAGGCGCTGTGGCGCGGCGACACCGAGCTCGCGGTGGCGCACGCGCAGGCCGCGATCAGCGCCGACTCGTGGCCGTCGCACAGCCCGTCGGTGCTGCGGGTGGCGGCCGTGGCGATCGCCGCGCACGCCGACCGGGCCGGCGCAATGCGGGCCGCGGGCGACCTCGACGGCGCGGCGGCGGAGGTCTCCGCCGCCGAAGCCCTGGTCGGCCTGGCCCGCGAGGGCGCCAGGTACCCGGCCAGGCCCAAGGCGATGCTCGGCCCAGAGGGCCGCGGCTGCCTGGCCCGCTGCCTGGCCGAATACGACCGGGCCCGCGGCTGCAACTCGCCCGCTGCCTGGGAGGCGGTGCTCGACGCGTTCGGCCCCGGGTACGTGTACGAGACCGCGCGGGCCCAGTGGCGGCTCACCGAGTCGCTCGCGGCGGCCGGCCGCCGCGAGGACGCCGCCGTGGTGTGGCGCTCGGCGGCCGAGACCGCGGCCCGGCTGCGTGCCGCCCCGCTCGCCGCGGCGCTTGACGACCTGGCCCGCCGCGCCCGCCTCGACGTGGGTCCCGCTAGGAGCACGCGCGCCGGCTCCGGACCGGTCGCCGCCCTGACCGACCGCGAGCGCGAGGTGCTTGAGCTGCTGGCCCGTGGCCTGTCCAACAGGGAGATCGGCACCGAGCTGTTCATCACCCCGAAGACCGCCAGCGTGCACGTCTCCAACATCCTCGCCAAGCTGGGCGCCGCCAGCCGCACGGAAGCCGCCGCCATCGCGCACCGCGAAGGCGTCTAGCGCTCGCCGCGCCCCGCGCTAGATTCGCACCTGTGGGCCACGCCGCCAGTTCAGCAGGCGTCGCGCCCGCCCCGGGCCTGGCCTACGAACGGCACGGAACCGGGCCGGCGCTGGTGCTGCTGCACGGCGTGGGGCACCGGAGGCAGGCGTGGCAGCCGGTGCTTGACCTGCTGACGCCGCATCGCACCGTCATCATGGTGGACCTGCCCGGACACGGCGACTCGCCGCCGCTGCGGACCGAGGGCCGGCCGGTGATCCGCGCCATCGCCGATGAGATCGTCGCCTTCTTCGGCGCGCTTGGCCTGGACCGCCCGCACGTCGCGGGCAACTCCCTCGGCGGCGCGCTCGCGCTGGCGGCCGGGGCGCGCGGCAGGGCCGCGACCGTCACCACGCTGTCCCCGGCCGGCTTCTGGGCGAACCGGTGGCAGTACGGCTACGCGAGGGCGGCCTTCAGGTTCGCCGAGCGGTCGGCCACGGTCGGCCGCCCGCTGGTCCTCGCGCTGGCGCGCATCCCGGTCACCTGCGGCTTCACCCAGGCCGCGTTCGTCGCCCGGCCGGCGAACATCACTCCAGAACACGCGATGGCCGACGCGCTGGCCTTCCTGCGGGCAAGAGACGCGGTCTACGCGATCGTCGCCCACCGCGAGACGTTCACGGACACCGTCCCGGCCAGCGTCCCGGTGACCATCGGCTGGGGCACCAGGGACCGGATGCTGCGGCCCAGCCAGGCCCGCGTCGCGATGCGGCGGCTGCCGCACGCGCGCTTCGTGCCGCTGCCCGGCTGCGGGCACGTGCCGATGACCGACGATCCCCGGCTCGTCGCCCGGGTGCTCCTGGAGGGCAGCGACCGGTAACTCGCGGATCGGCAGCCCCGCCGCCTGGTACGCGTCGTCGATCAGGCGCATGGTCGTCACCGCGCTCGCCGCGGTCGTCGGGAACGGCTCGCCGTCCAGCGCCGCGGCGGCGAACGCGCGCAGCTGCCACGCGAACGTCGTGCCGGCCGCGGGGCTCACCCGGCCGGTTCCCGCGTCGGGCACGTCGGCGCCGCGCTCATCGCTCACCACGGACCCGCCGCGGGTCACGATCAGCCGTCCTTCCTGCGCGCGGATGAAGTTCTGCAGCCGCAGCGTTCCCTCGGACCCGATGACGTGCACATCGGCGAGGAACTCCCCGTCCCTGGTGAAGGCGGACTCGAACCAGCTTGTCAGGCCGGAGGCGAACGCGACCCGCGCCGCCGTCGCCCGGTCTGTCACGCGATCGGGCATCGGGTCGGCGACCGCCGCGGGAACAGACGGGTCGCCCGCGCCGACGGCCGAGCCGACCAGCCGCAGGCAGTCGATCGCGTAGCAGCCGCCGTCCATCAGCGCGCCGCCGGCGAGCCCGTAGTCGTACCTGATGTCGCCAGGATCCTCGACGGCCCAGCGGGTCCACGCCTGCGCGTGCGACGGCACTCCGATCGCGCCGTCCGCCAGCAGCGCGGCCATCCGGCGCACCAGCGGGTGGTACCGGTAGTGCATTGCCTCCATCACGACCAGGCCCGACCGCTCCGCCGTGGCCGCCACCGTCAGCGCCTCCGCGGCGTTCGACGCGAACGGCTTCTCGCACAGCACGTGCTTGCCCGCGTCGATTGCCCGCAGCGTCCACAGCGCGTGCAGCGAGTTCGGCAGCGGAATGTAGACCGCGTCGACGTCGGGCGCGGCAAGCAGTTCCTCGTACGACCCGTAGGCCGCGGGAATCCCGTGCTGCAGCCCGAAGGTCTGCGCGCGGCCCGGGTCCCGCGTCGCGACGGCTGCCACCGAGACCGACGGCACCAGCCGCGCGGGCTCGATCAGCGCGCTCCGCGCGATCCGCGCCGCCCCGAGCACCCCGATCCGCAGCACGCCGCTCATCTCCGGCCGCCAGGGCCCCCAGGGGCCAGCTCTTCGAGCACCTCGCTCGCTCGCAGCACGGCCGCTCCTTCCTCGGCGGCCGGGTCGCCCACGGCCGGATCCCAGTTCAGGTCGTAGAACACCTCGGTCACCCCGCAGCTCTCCAGCCACGCGACGTCCGCGCGGATCTGCGGGTAGCTGCCCGACAGCAGGAGCCGCTGGCCCGACTCAGACCGCGCTTCCTTCCCGGCCCTGACCACCCCCCGGCAGACGATCCGCGCCGGCCCGCGCCCCGCCGCGGCGGCCGTCTCCTGGACGATCTTCGCGGCCTCCGCGATTCGCGACAGGTCGGCGCTGCTCGCGGTGACCCACCCGTCCGCGATCCGCCCGGCGCGTTCCATCGCCGGCCGGGACATGCCGCCGAGCAGGATCGGCGGACCCGGCCGCTGCACCGGCCGCGGGTCCTGCCGTCCAGGCGGGACCGTGTAATACGAGCCGGTGAAACCCGCGTCACCGGTCCACAGGGCGCGCAGCGCCGCGACGTACTCCTCCGTCCGCGGGCCACGGCGCGCCATCGACGCCCCTGACCCGGTGAACTCCTCGGGCAGCCAGCCGCTGCCGATGCCCAGGTCGAGCCGGCCGCCGGACAGCACGTCCACGGTCGCTGCCTGCTTGGCGAGCAGCAGCGGCGACGCGAACGGGTGGCAGACCGTCGCCACCCCGAGCCGGATCGAGGACGTGGCGGCGGCGAGAAATCCCAGCGAGATCAGTGGGTCGAGCACGCTCCGGTACACCGGTGCCATCCGCGACCCGGCCGGGATCAGCAGCCGCTGGAACGTCCACAGCGACCGGTAACCGAGGCGTTCCGCCCGCCGGCCGAACTCCGTCAGGTTGCGCGGCGTTGCCCACGCGCCCGCGACCGGCGCCCCGAACCCGATGTCCATGCCCCCACCCTAGTGACAGCCGGCGGCAGCGCTCACTCGGCCCGCAGCGCGGCGGCCGGGCGGATCCGGGCGGCGGCGACCGCCGGACCTAGGGCGATGAGGTTCGCGACCGCGACCGTGCCGGCCGCCAGCGCGACCAGGCCCCAGGTTGCCGCGATGGGGACCGGCACGAATCCGATGTAGCCGGCGAACAGGTCCCAGCCAAGCCGCCCGGCGGCGACGCCGAGCGGCAGCCCGACGATCAGCCCGGCCACCGCGACGGTCGTGGTCTGCCACGACATGGCGAACGCCGTCTGGCGGCGGACGAACCCAAGCACCTTGAGCAGGCCCGTCTCCCGGCGGCGCCTGCCCACGCTCACCACGAGGGCGTGCACCAGCGTGGCCGCGCCGAACACCGCCACCGCCAGCCCGAACAGCAGCGGGAAGTTCACCTCCCCGAAGTTGACCAGGCTGGTCGGGGGATAGGGAAGGTTGACCTCCGCCGGATAAGCCCGGGCGAGCCTGGCGATGTCGGCCTCGCCGCGCGGCCCGGGGACGGCCGTGACCAGGACGTTACCGCCGACGCTGACGACGGTGCGCAGCCGGCACAAGTTCTGGGCAGCGCCGGCCGGGAGCCGCCCGCACTGCGGGCTCAGCAGGCCGTCGAGGGTGAAGACCGCTCCCGTGCCGAGGCCGCCAGTGCCATCGCTGGGCGCGAACACCACGGTCCCGGTCACCAGGTACCGCGAGGTGCGGCTGCCGCCCGCGGGCTGCTGCGCCGTTACCCGCACCTCCGACCCGACGTGAGCGCCGAGCTGGCGCAGGGTGGCCGCGCCGAGCGCGACCTCGGACGTGGTGCGCGGCAGCCGCCCGCCGGACGTCACGACGGGGAGCGGACCGCGGAGCCCCGCGCCCGCCAGCGCGCTGACGACGCGCCCGTCGATCATGACGCCACCGCCGCCGCCGATGGCGATATCCGTGATCTCCGGATCGTGCTCCAGGGTGGTCACGAGTGCCGAGAACTGGGCCGCGCTGGCCGCGTTTCCTGAGCCGCTCGGCGAGAACCACGCGTCGTACGGCTGTCCGTAGAGGGCGGGCGTGCTGGTCAGATGCCCGAGGCTGGCGCCGAAAACGACCGCCGCCGACAGCGCCGCCACGGCGAGCACCGACCCGAGCAGCGCGGTCCGTGCCGGTACGGCGGCCCGTCCGTGGCCGCGCTCAAGCGCGCGCCTGACCCCGATAAGCGCGCTCGGCGGCGCCCCCGCGCCTGCCAGCAGCATCGCGGTCCGCGACGGCCGGACCGAGCGTGCTGCCTCCGCACCGCCGCCGCGCACGGCACGGCGCGCGGTCCTGACCGCCGGCCAGGTGCCCAGGGCGAGCACGACCAGGACGGCGACTGCGGCCCCGGGACCCAGCACGACGGTGTCGAACGTGAAGCCGCCGGACAGTTCGGCGATCCGCGCCAGGCCCACCGGTGTCAGCGGCGACAGGAGGAAGGCCAGGGCCGTCCCGATGCTCGCGCCCGCCACCGCGACGAGCAGTGTCGCGATCATGCCGGCTCCGGCCAGCTGCCGCCAGGTTGCGCCCAGAGCGCTGTAGACGCCGTAGGGCTCGGCGTCGGCCTCGGCCTGCCGGGAGAGTGCCTGCGCCAGCACCACCATCCCCGCGAGCGCGGTCAGCCCGGCCAGCAGCCACCAGCCCAGGACCTGGGGCCAGATCGCCGTGCCGATCGAGCCGACCGCGGTGTCCGCGTCCGACACCGCGAACGCCCCGGCCGCGCGCGCCTGTGCCTGGAACCGGGGGAACGCGGCCGCCCCGCCGTGCAGCCGCACGAAGGAGAACGCGACGCCCGCGGTCCGCCCGGCCCAGAGCCTGGAGAACGCCGCGGTGGTGTACAGCGCGTACGACGTGGTGGCGGCGAAGGGGAATTCGGCTTCAGCGGCTTCGATGCCGACCACCCGCAGCGTGACGGTCCCGCCCGCCGGGGCGACCGCGGCGCCGTTCAGGTACGCGCTCTGCTGAGCCGCGGAGTACAGCGGCACGCGGATGACGGTGCCGACGCCGACGCCGATGTCCTGCTGCATTCGGAACGACGCCAGCACTTCGTCGGGCGAGTTCTGGTCGGGCATCCGGCCGGCCACCAGCTTGACCATTCGCGGCAAGCCCGACGGTGCCAGCCCGGACAGGTTGAAGTACGCGGGGTTGATGGGACGCGCGCACGCGCACGTCGGCGTCCCGGCCGCGAACTCGTGCACCACCGTCGCGGACGCCACATCGGGCCGTGTCGTCAGCGCCGGCATCGGCGCCGCGCTGATCATCAGCGCGTCGTAGCCGTGCGCCGCCACGAACTGGGGAAACGCCGTGGCGGTCCGATGGCCCGCGCTCACGGCGGCGAGCACGAGACCGGACAGCAGCCCGGCGAGCAGGCACAGCGACACCCAGCCGCGCCAGCGGCGCAGCCTGGCGCGGAGCAGCAAGCCGAGCGCGTCCACTACTACCTCCCCATGGCAGCCTGCCCGCAGCACGCCCGCGGGCGCCAGGATGCCACCCGGCGGGGCAAATGTGGTGATAGCACCATAGGGCGTTCGGCCGTACGGTTGGGCCATGCCTGCCACGACGAGATCCGACACGACCGACTTCTGCGCGGCGATGCTGGACGCCGCGGCCAGCCCGCTGCCGCCGGACGTGTCCCGCGCGGCGCGCCGCACGCTGCTCAACGTGCTCGGCACCGCCGCCTCGGCGGCCGGGTCGCCGGCCGTGACGGTCCTGCTCGCCGCCGCGGCGGAGCAGGGGAGCGCCGGGGACGTCCAGGTCCCCGGCCTGGCGGGCACGCTGGACCCGTACTGGGGCGCGCTGGTCACCGGCACTGCGGCGCACCTGGACGACTTCGACGACACGCACCTGGCGACGGTCATCCACCCCGGCGCAGCGACGCTGGCGACGGCGCTGTCGCTGGCCCCGGAGACGGCGCCGTCAGGAGCGGCGTTCCTCGGCGCATTCGCGGTCGGCTGCGAGGCGCAGCTGCGGATCGGCAACGCGATCTCACCCGCCCACTACGACCATGGCTGGCACATCACCGGAACCTGCGGCGTGTTCGGCGCCGCGGTCGCCGCGTCGGCGCTGCTCGGCCTGGACGCCGAAGCGGCCAGCCGGGCGCTGTCGCTGGCCGCGACGATGACGCTCGGGCACCGCGAGGCGTTCGGCTCCATGACCAAGCCGCTGCACGCGGGGAAGGCGGCCGCGAACGGCGTGCTCGCGGCGCGGCTGGCGGCCGCCGGGCTGTCGGCGCCGCCCGATCCGCTGGGCCCGGGCGGCGTCCTCGAGGTGCTGGCTGCCACCGTGGACCGCGACGCGCTCGGCCGCGGCTGGGAGCTCGAGCTCAACACCGTCAAGACCTATCCGTGCGGCGTGGTCGCGCACCCCGCGATGGACGGGGCGATCGCGGTGTCGGACCGGATCGACCCGGCGGAGATCACCGCGATCACGCTGCGGTGCCATCCCCTCGTCCCCGAGCTCATGGGCACCCTCCACCCCGCGGACGGCCTTCGATCGAGGTTCAGCGCCCGGCACGGCGTGGCCGCCGGCCTGCTGTTCGGGCGCGCCGGGTTGCCGGAGTTCAGCGACGCGGTAGCCACGGCCCCAGAGGTAGCCAGGCTCCGCGCCCTGATCACCCTGGACCCGGACCCGGGCATGGCGCGCGACGCGGCGATCCTGCGAATCGAAACCCGCTCAGCCGAGCCCGTGGAAGTCAGCGTCGAGCACACCCGCGGCAGCATCGCCCGCCCGCTCACGGACGACGAACTCCAGGGCAAGGTCCAGGCGCTGGTGACTCCGGTCCTGGGCGACGGCGCCGCGGACCGCATCCGCAAGGCGGTCGACAACCTCCCCGCTGCCGCCGATGTGTCTGGCCTGATCACCGCCCTGCGCCCTTCCACGCCCATGGAGGCGTCACACCCCCGGCGCCACGCGCCCGGCTCTGCGCAAGGCACCACCACCGACAGGTTGCTCGCACTAGCGGCGCCTTCCGTATCCACGCTCCCGGCCGTGAAGGCGCTGGCCCGCTTCACCCGTGCAGTCACCACCCAACAGGGCATCGCGACTGCTCGCACACTGCTTCGCGTGCTCCGCCCGCTAGCCGCTGCAGCGCCAGCTCAGGCAGGAGGCCCGGCGCTGATGGCATGGGTGACGGGCGCCGCGGCGTCCGCCGCGCCAGCGCAGGACGATCCGACGGTGGCGATGGCGGTCTGCGCCGCCGCCAGGGCTCTCGGGGATGACTGTCTCGCGGCCGTTACGGCAGGACTTGCTGCCGCGGCGGTTGTCGAGTCAGGGCTGGACGGGGTCGCTCGGCCCGGGTGGTCGGTGCCGACGGTGGCGGCCGCCATCGGGGCAGGGCTGGCGGCCGGGGTGATGCTCGGGCTACCGGAAGACCAGTTGCGCGACGCCCTTGGCGTCTGCGCCACCCAGGCGGCGGGGCTAAGCGCGGCGGCCGGGACCGACGCCGGGCCGCTGCAGGCCGGGAAGGCCGCCTTCAACGCGGTCGAGGCCGCCTTGCTCGCCCGCGCCGGCTTTACCTCGTCGGCTGAGCCGCTCGACGGCCGCCGGGGCCTGTTCGCGCTGTTCCGCGACAGCTAGCTCGCGCTGACCGAGAAGTTGCTGAACGAGAAAGTCGCGGGCACGCCGTTCGTCGAGACGAGTTCCGCGCCGTAGTCCACCTGCCCCAGGGTGGAGTTGCCGGGGATCCAGCCCTGACCTATGATCCACTGGAAGAACGTGAGCAGGTTCATCGTCCCCGAGGTGAAGTTGGAGCCGGCGACGAACGCGATGTAGCTGTTGCCCTTCCAGACCGCCCAGGACCGCCCGTCGAGGGTGACCGTCGTCACCTGGTTGCCTGCCGGCACCTGGCCGTGGTTCTCCGTCCAGATCATGACCTCGGTCGAGCTGGAATCCGCGATGCCGTTGAGCCAGATGTCGTAGGCGTCCTCGTAGATCCCGGTGCCCGGGCTCATCTCGGCGAACGTGCTGGTGACCGACTGCAGCGACGATATAGCCGGCTCGCTGTCCCAGTCCCTGTGCGAGTTCGGGTACGTCTTCACGTGCCCGTCGCCGTTGTCGTTGTTCATCGTGGCGGTGACGTACCAGTTGCTGTACGAGCAGGCGTACAGGGTCTGGCTGACGCTGTACCCGCTGATCCCCCACATGTCGTTGTAGACGAAGTAGGGGTCCTGGTTCCACATCCCGTACTGGTCCGACGTGACGAATGACGGGTGCGTGCAGGTACCGGACCCGGCGGGCGGCGGCGCGCTCGCCGTGGGACTGCTGGAGTGCATGGCTGCCGCCGAACTCGTCTTGGCCTTCGGCATCGTTGCCATCCGCGGGCCGGCCGCGACCTGCGGCATCGCCGCCGCCGCGTTGCCGGCGCCGCCTCCAGCGCCGCCGACGGCGACGTTCTTTACGTCGGCCTGGCGTGCGCTGCCGCCCGGGCCGCCGCCAGACAGGCTGGCCGCGGCGAGGCCGCCGGCCGCCAACACCGCGCAGGCCGCGGCGACGCCGATGATGCCGGCGCGCGACAGCGGAAGCACCCGCTTCCCGCGCGGCCCGGCCTCGGGTGGGGTGTCCGCGTCTGCGTCATGCCTGGCGATAATCTGCCGCACGGGTCGAGATGCTACACAGCAGCAACGGGCGCAACATCGCAAACGCGCACAAGGCCGTGCGTGTCGCCGGCGCGGGCCGGTCAGTCGGTGCCGGACTCCATCGCGGCGCGGTCGAGCATCTCTTCGGCGTCGGCCGCCCGGTCAAGGGCGGCGATCGCGTCGGCGCCGCCCTCGGGCAGCGCGCCGATCAGCCCGGTCGAGGCCGCCTGCGCCGCGCCGACGGGCGCCGGATGCGGGGTGCCGATCATGCCGATCGCGACGAACTGCTCGAGCTTCGCCCGCGAGTCGGCGATGTCGAGGTTGCGCATGGTCAGCTGGCCGATCCGGTCGGCGGGCCCGAACGCGGGGGCCTCGGTCCGCTCCATGGACAGCTTGGCCGGGTGGTAGCTGAACGCCGGCCCGGTGGTGCCGAGGACGGAGTAGTCCTCGCCGCGCCGCAGCCGCAGCGTCACCTCGCCCGTGACCGCCGTGCCGACCCAGCGCTGCAGGGACTCGCGCAGCATCAGCGCCTGCGGGTCCAGCCAGCGGCCCTCGTAGAGCAGCCTGCCGAGCCGCCGCCCCTCGTTGTGATAACTGGCGATGGTGTCCTCGTTGTGGATGGCGTTCACGAGCCGCTCGTACGCCGCGTGCAGCAGCGCCATGCCGGGCGCCTCGTAGATGCCCCGGCTCTTGGCCTCGATGATCCGGTTCTCGATCTGGTCCGACATGCCGAGGCCGTGCCGGCCGCCGATCGCGTTGGCCTCCTGGACGAGGTCGACGGCCGAGCCGAACGGCTTGCCGTTGATCGTCACCGGCCGCCCCTGCTCGAAGCCGATCTCGACGTCCTCGGCGGGTATCTCGACCGCGGGGTCCCAGAACCGCACGCCCATGATCGGCTCGACGATCTCGATGCTCGCGTCGAGGTGCTCGAGCGACTTGGCCTCGTGGGTGGCGCCCCAGATGTTCGCGTCGGTCGAGTACGCCTTC
>DATBBI010000295.1:0-20181 GCA_036271115.1 Trebonia sp. | reverse complement strand
CCAGCCCGGCTACAGCCGCACAGCCACGCTGACGGCACCGGCACGGCCAGCAGGTCACCGTGGTCACCTTGCCCAGTGAGGCACCGCGAGCAGGCCGCGCGTGACGGCACGCCGAGGTCGGCGCGCAGCCTCGCCGAACGTCAGGAAGGCATGCTCCCCGGCGCCGAGGCGCTGCTGCGCCAGGCCCTGGTGCCGGAGATGCCGAGGTATGCGGGGCTGCCGGGCTGCCGGCCGCCTGCGGGTAACGGCATGGACACGATGCGCGGGTGCCGGCATGAGCGGCGGCGGGCGGGGTAGCGGGTGAGCCGCGCGGCGCGGCCGGGACCCGATACGGTACTTACCCGGAAGGGCCATAGCAGTGACGGGCTCAGGAGGCCAGATGGCGGCGGACGCGGACGCTCAGGTGACCGAGCTGACCGATGAGGACCATGCGTGCCTGACCTTCGGGGAACCCGAGGAGCTGGCCGACCTGACCGCGGCGTTCATCCGCGACGGGCTGGCCGGCGGGCTGAAGGTGATGTGGCTCAGCGACACCTCCGCCGCCGGGGCGGTCGCCGAACTGGCCCGCCGCGGCATCGACCCCGGGCCGGCCCTGGCGCGCGGGCAGCTGGCCGCCACCGCCTGCGACGGCCGGCTCCTGTCCGGGCAGGCGTTCCGCGCCCGGGACGCGGTCGGCTGGCTGGCCGGCCAGCTGGAAGCCTCCCGCCGCGAAGGGTTCCCCGGGCTGCGGGTCGCGGTGGACATGAGCTGGGCGCTGCGACCGGTCACCGGAGTCGAAGAACTGCCTGCCTTCGAAGAAGGCATCGCCGCCGTGCTGGCGGGCAGCACCGGGGCGGTGCTGTGCCAGTACGACCGGGAGAAGTTCGACCCGGTCACCCTCGCGTCGGTGGCCGGGTTCCACACCCGCTCGGTGGCGGCGGCGACCTACCACGCGGACCCGCTGCTGCGGATCTGCCGCCAGTACGCCCCGCCCGGCATCCGGATCGCCGGGGAACTGGACTACCAGGCCGCCGAGCCGCTCGCGCTCGCCCTGGCCGAGACGGTCCGCCTCGGCGGCGACATCACCGTCAACATGACCGCGATGACGTTCATCGACGCCCGCTGCTCGCTGATGGTCGCCGACGCGGCCCGCACCGTGGCGGCGGCCTCCCGCCGGGTACGGCTGCGCTGCCTGCCCGAGGTCGCGGCCGGCTTCGCCCGGCTCGGAGTAGCCGGCGTGCCCGGCATCACGATGGTGACCGATGATGACCGCTGACCCCGGCCCGTCGCCGCCGCCGCGCGACCCCGCCGCGCCCGCCGGCCCGCTGCTGGAGCAGGGCTTCGACGGCGGGTCGCTGTACGCGCTGCGCGCCGCGGTCTCGGCGCACGCGGCCGCGGCGGGGCTGGGCAGGCAGCGGGTCTACGACGTCACCGCCGCCGTGCACGAGCTGGCCGCCAACGCGGTGCTGCACGGCGCCGGGCACGGCCGGGTCCGGCTGTGGACCCACGACGGGTTCCTGTACTGCCAGGTCAGCGACGCCGGCCCGGCCAGGCGGGACGACTCCGGTATCCCGCCTCGGACGGTACCGTGGCCTGCCGAGCACGGTCACGGCCTGTGGATCGTCGTCCAGGTCACCGACAACTCCTCCATCGACCACGGCCCGGCCGGCACCACCATCACCGCCCGCTTCGCCCTCAGCCCAGCCCGGCACTTAGCCCGTCGCACCTCAGCGGCCAGGCGAGGCACTCAAAGGCGCCCAGCTGCGCGGTACCCAGCAACAGTGCCTGCGAGGACGCCGGCAACTGCTGGCCTGGCACGCATAGGCCAGTCGACGCGCGAGGTCGCGTCCCGATACCAGCCATCCAGCGGCGTGCCTCCGGCTAGCGCCCGGAAGAAGTCCGGGACGGCTTGACACAACTCAGCTGGGTGCAGCTCTCATCAAGGGGCCTCTGACCCGCAGTTTTGCTGGATGACCGGCTAATTGGCGACGTGGTCTTCTACCTTCGTACACAGGGGGAAGGAGACGGCGGATGGGGTCGCGGGTCGAGGAGCTCAGACGCAGGGAGGCGGCTGCCCAGGCCGACGCGGGCCGGCTGCGGGACCGGATCGAGGAGCTTGCGGGGAACTGGCCAGGGCGGAGGAGGAGGCGGTGAATCAGCCTCCGAATCGCCTGATGTGCCGGTCTTCGTCCGGCCGGTAGGCGGGCCACCCGGGATCTCCGGCAAGTCCGGTGGCGGCGAAGCGTGCCAGCGCCGTGCTGAGGGAGCGCGCCAGCGCGCGGTCGGAGTCGCTGACGGGGCCGAGCATCGGGGCGCGGGAATAGGCGCCGAGGTTGCCGAAAGCGAAGGGCAGGTCCGAGCAGTGCGTCGCCCCCAGCGCTGGGTCTGCGGCTGAGGCCCTCGTGAAGCGGTAAACCAGGGCCGGGGTGCCGCGCGCGGCGCAGGTCTCGGCGATGTGCGTCACGCCCGCTCCGAACAGTTCCTCTGTCGCTGCCGCCATGCCCCTGGGATGAGCGTCGGCCACAGCAGGGAATGCGGTGATCTCGTCCTCGGTCCGCCCGATCAGGACCTGCCTGCCGGTAACTCCAGCGCGCTGTTTCAGCCCGTCCTGCCACCGCAGCGGCACGCCGGGCCCGCCGAGCACCGGCCACATCGGCGGTGCCGCGCTGCCCGGCTGTGGGAACTGGGAGGCGAGCTGTCCGTAGGCGGTCACCAGGTCAGCGGCGGGGACCTGGCGGAGCGCCTCGCCGGTGCCGTCACCGGAGCTGATGCCCAGCAGCGCGAGGTAGCGCGACGCCGCTTGATCGGCGGCCTCCGGCTGCTGAGGGTCCAGCCCCCATGGGCCGCTCTGCGCGATCACGCGGTGGACCAGGTCGCTGGTCGCCGGGTCGATGGCGAGCATCAGGGCCGAGTAAGCGCCCGCGGACTGCCCTCCGACGGTGACCTGGCCCGGATCGCCGCCGAACGCGGCGATGTTGGCTCGCGTCCAGCGCAGCACGGCGGCCTGATCCTGGCAGCCCAGGTTGTCCGCCCCGATCCCGGGCAGCCTCAGGTACCCCAGGGCGCCGAGCCGGTAATTAGCGGTGACCACCACGATGTCGCCCGCCGCGGCCAGCTGCCGGCCGTCGTACCAGTCCCAGCCTCCTGATCCGCTGGTGAATCCGCCCCCATGGAACCACACCAGCACCGGCCGCGGCGCCGTGCCGCGCAGCGCGCTCGCCGTCGTCCACACGTTCAGGTTCAGGCAGCCGTCCTCATCCCAGTCCGGCTCCCGCGGCCCCATCACGGACTCCAGCCGGGAGCGTCCCTGCGGAACCGCAGGGCCGGGCCGCGGGCCGTCCCGCATACCCGACCAGCCCGGGTGCGGCGCGGGAGGCCGGAACCGCAGCGTGCCGACTGGCGATGCCGCGTACGGAATCCCGCGGAAAGCGACCACGGTCCCGTCACCGGATCCGCGAACCGATCCCTGCCGCGTGGTGACCGCCGGGGCGCTGATATCCACCTTGCTCCTCTCTCTTCGGCTCTCTTCGGCGCGCGGGTCCTCGCCGCCAGCCACGGGTCATGCGACACCGGGTTCAGGCGTGCGATGCACAGATCCGCGTCATCGGGGGCGGACGATCTCGCAGCGGATGCCCGGGACCTTCTCGATCTTGGCGTCGATCGTCACGACTGGTGCGCTGAGCGATTCGGCAAGGGCCACGTAGGCGGCGTCGTAGGGCCACATGTTGTTGCGGAGCTGCCAGATGCGCGGCAGCAGGGCGGCGTGCCCGTACCGCCTCACGTTCATCTTCGCTAGCAGCTCCAGGGCCCGTTCGGCCTCGTCGGCAGGCAGCTTCCTGCTGTTTACCAGGCCGCGCAGGGTGGACGCGCATTCCAGGTCGATGGCGTGCGGTGCCGCGAGCCTTTGTCCCACCGCCAGGGAGCGTATCTCATCAGCGGTCGCATCCCTGCCGACCAGAAGTTCCACCATGGCCGAGGTATCAAGAACGATCACTGCCGGGCCTGGCGCATCTCCGTGATCGCGCCGAGGACGTCATCGGCGTTGACGTTTGACCTGGCGGCGATGGTCCGGGCCTGCTCGACTGCCTCCTCGGGCGTCAGCGTCGTGGCCTCTGCCTCAAGCAGCTGGCGGACGTACGCCTGCAGGGACTGGCCTGCCCGTGCGGCGCGCACCTTCAAGGTGGTCAGTGCGCCGTCGGAGACGTCGCGCACATATATGCTACTCATGCCACCATTTTGCTGGCAGCGGCTGCATCTTGCTAGCAGCACAGCTCTTAGCCTCCTCTACCCTCAACCTTCTGGTCGGGCTGTTCCCCGGTGGCGAAACGCGCGCGGGCCGATTGACCGGGAGGATCATTTCCTGGTCGCTTGGCTCCCCGTTTGGCTCCCGGCGCGGCAAACTCCCTGGTCAGGGCAGAGAAAATCGAATGCCCCGCTGCCCTTCGGCAGCGGGTCACGGCAACGCGCGAAATATCGCTCCGACCCGCAAGAACTAGCGCGCGTCAGAGAGAGGGGGCAGGCCAGCGGAAGACACAGCGATGTGATCGGCCCGCGGGCCGCTAGCGGCCTTGAACTGGGGAAACAGTGCTGTGCGCCCGGCAGGATTCGAACCCGCGACCCGCTGCTTAGAAGGCAGCTGCTCTATCCGACTGAGCTACGGGCGCCCGGTGACCATTGTGCATGGCGAAGATCACACATAGGCCACACGCAGGTCGCATTGTGTGGCGACGCGTGTCACTGAACGTAACGGAACGCGACGGCGTCCGCGAATCGAAGCCTCCCCATCCTACCGAACGCACCCAGCCTCCTCTCACCCCGCCCCGCGCACCGGCCCAAGGCGGGCAGCCGCGTAGCGATAGGGTTTCTCGTATGCCCGACACGGTTCTGTACACCGCGGAGACGGTGTCGACTGGCGACGGCCGCAACGGCCACGTCACCTCCTCTGACCAGCGGATTGACCTGGATCTGGCGATACCGGCTGACATGGGCGGCACCGGCGCGGGAAGCAATCCCGAGCAGCTGTTCGCGGCGGGCTACGCCGCCAGCTTCCACAGCGCGCTGCGGGTGGTCGCGGGCCGCCAGCACACGGCGCTCGGCGATTCGACGGTGACCGGGCAGGTGGGCATCGGGCCGGAGGGCGACGCGCTCGGGCTGGTGGTCACCCTCGTCATCCACGTTCCGGGGCTGGAGCGGGAGAAGGTGCGCGAGTTCGCCGACGAGGCGCACCAGGTGTGCCCCTATTCCCGGGCCATCCGCGGCAACATCAGCGTGGAGCTGCGCGTCCTTTAAGATCAACGGCATTATCCGGAACGTACGCCCCCGACTCCGCACTCTCCGCTTCAACCTGCGAGAGGCAGGGCACCGTACCGGATATGACCGACATTGACTTGGGCGCGATAGCCGCGAAGCGCGCCCGCCTGCAGGCCGAGTACATCACCGCGAGCCGGCCGCCCACGTCGGCGCGCGGCATCCACCACACCGCACTGATGTGCTCCGACGTCGAGCAGACGATCAGGTTCTACCAGGGCGTCCTGGAATTCCCGCTCACCGATCTCTTCGGGAACCGCGACTACCAGGGGTCCACCCACTTCTTCTTCGACGTCGGCAACGGGAACCTGCTGGCGTTCTTCGACTTCCCCGGCCTTGACCTCGGCCCGTACCAGGAGGTCCTCGGCGGCATCAACCACGTCGCCATCTCCGTCACGAAAGAGAAGTGGCACTACCTGCGCGGCAAGCTCGACGCTGAAGGCGTGGCTTACCAGGAGGCGAGCGGCACGTCGCTGTACTTCCGCGACCCGGACGGCGTCCGGCTGGAACTGCTCGCCGACCCGCTCGGCGAGATGTACGGCACGAAGGTGCTGTGACGGGCTAGGGGGTGCCGAAGGCGGCGAAGCGGCGTTCGAAGTCAGCGCAGACGTCGTCGATCGCCTGATGGTAGGCGATTCCTAGCTGCAGGGTCAGGCCCGGGTAGAGGTTGCCGTCGGCTTCCGCGGCCCTGGCGGCCGGTTCGATGGCGCGCAGGGTCCTGACCCGGTCCGCGCTGCGCTGGCGCAGCGCGTGGAGCAGGGTAAGCGCCTGCGCGCGGTCGAGCGCGTCGGCGAAGAAGATCTTGAGCAGGCCGGTGTCACGCAGCTCGAACAGCATGGGTTCGTCACGGGTGAGCCAGTCCCTGAGCGCCGCCTCTCCCGCCTGGGTGGTTTCGAAGACCCGCCGGGGCCGCCTGCCTTGCGGGTCGGCCCTGCCGGTGATCAGCCCGGCCGATTCCAGCAACTCCAGGCTGGGATAGATCTGGGCCTGAGAGATGGTCCAGAAGAACCGGATCGAGTTCTCGACCGCCTGCTTGATCTCATAGCCCGACCGGGCGCCCAGGTGCACCATGCCGAGCACGACGTAGGCCGGGGCCGATAGCTGACGCATGACCTGTTAGATTAACATGTTATAAGAACATATCGCGCGGAGGAGGCCCCCGTGTCTCAAGGAAGCCCCGTGTCTCAAGGAAGCCCAGTGTCTCAGCCTGAATCCACCCAAGCCGTGCTTCCGTTGCGAGCCGCGATGGAGGCACGTGACGTGGCCGCGGTCGTCGATGCGTTCGCGCCGGACGCCGTGTTCGGCTCCCCGCTGACGACGCGCCTGGTCTTCACCGGGCACGAGCAGATCGGCGCTCTGGTGCGAGTCCTCTTCGAGGTCCTCGAGGACCTGCGGTACACCGACCAGGCGTGCGACGGATCCACCGGCTTCCTGGCCTGGCACGCCCGCATCGAGGACCAGCAGATCGAGGGCGTCGACCTGCTGCAGTTCGGGCCGGACGGGAAGATCAAGGAATTCACGGTCTTCTTCCGGCCGCTCCCGGCGGCGGCCCTCGCGCTGCGCCTGATCGGCGTCGGCCTGGTCCGCCGCAAGAGTCCCGCCCGGGCCGCCGTCGTCTCCGGCCTGACTCGCCCCCTCGAGATCATGACCCGCGCGGGCGACCCTATCGGCGTGCGGCTAGTCCGCCCGGCCCTCTAAGCCTGGCCCTCTGAGCCTGTCATCCGGCGGTGACGGTCTCCGGGGCGGCGGGCACCGCCTCCTGGCGGCGGATGGAGGCGCGGCCGAAGACGAGCCAGCCGACGAAGGCGACCACCAGTGCCACGATCACGCCGAGGTTCGCGAACTCCCAGGTCCCCGTCTTGCCGCCGAGCCCGAACGGCCCGAGCAGATACCCCTGCCAGGACAGCCACGAGGCGTAGCTGTTGGTGACCAGGCCCCAGCCGACCACGGTGCCGGCCACCAGCAGGATGGCGGGCACCCAGCGGATGGATCCGTACCGGCCCGAGGAGGAGAACAGGTCCGCGTCCGAGTACGCCGAGCGCCGCAGCAGGATGTCGGCGAGCATCACGCCGCACCAGGCGGAGATCGGCACGCCGAGGGTGATCAGGAACCCTTCGAACGGCCCGATGAAGTTGGACGAGAAGAACACCACGTAGATCGTGCCGGCGATCATCAGCGCGCCGTCGATCAGCGCGGCGGACCAGCGGGGCACCCGCACCCCGGCGGCGAGCAGGGTGAGGCCGGAGGAGTAGATGTCCAGCACCGCGCCGCCGACGAGGCCGAGCACCGCGACGATCACGAACGGGACGAGGTACCAGGTCGGCAGGATCGTGGCCAGCGCGCCGATCGGGTCGGTGTTGATCGCGGTCAGCAAGTTCTTGGACGACCCGGCGAGCAGCAGCCCGAACGTCAGCAGGAACAGCGGCGCGATCGACGCGCCGAACGTCGTCCACCAGACCACAGCGCTACCGGACGACCGGCGCGGCAGGTAGCGGGAGTAGTCGGCGCCCACGTTGACCCAGCCGAGCCCGAACCCGGTGGCGACGAGCACGGTCACGCCGATCACCTGCTGCGCGGACCCGCTGGGGATGGCCGACACCGTGGCCCAGTGGATCTTCCCGGCGACCAGGATGAGGTACACGACGGTCAGCACGCCGGTCACCCAGGTGATGACCGTCTGCAGCCGCATGATCGTGTCGAACCCGAGCGCGGCGCTGCCGACGATGAGCACGGTGATGATCAGGAAGGCGATCACCTTGGTGCCGGTGCCTGCGCTCCAGTGCAGCTGCGCGAACACCGTCGCCGTGGCCAGCGTGGCCAGCGTGGTGAGCACGATCTCCCAGCCGACGTTGAGGATCCACGACACGAGGGCGGGCAGCTTGTTGCCCTGCACGCCGAACGCCGCACGGGACAGCACCAGCGTCGGCGCGGACCCGCGCTTGCCCGCTACCGCGATGAAGCCGACGAGGAGGAACGACACCAGGATGCCGATGAATCCGGCCAGGCACGCCTGCCAGAAAGAGACCCCGCCTTCCAGCACGTAGGCGCCGTAGGCGAGCCCGAGAACCGAGATATTGGCGGCGAACCACGGCCAGAACAGGTCGCGCGGCGAGCCCTTCCGCTCGTCCTCGCCGATAACGTTGATCCCGTTGGCCTCGTAGCCGAGCGGGCGTTGCTCAGTAGCGGCAGTCACGTCAGGCTCCCTTCCTGCTTTGGCAGCATAAACCCGAGCATAGGGGAGTTTCTTCCAGGGAGGCGAAAACTTCGTGTCCGCAGCGGACCGCGCCAGGGGCGCGCTGTACGGCCTGGCGATCGGCGACGCCCTCGGCATGCCCACCCAGCTGCTGTCCCGGCAGCAGATCACGGCGCGCTGGGGCCCGCTGCTCACGGCCTTCGAGCCCGCCCCGCCCGGCCACCCGATCGCGGCAGGCCTGCCGGCCGGCGCCGTCACCGACGACACGGAACAGGCCGTCCTGCTCGCCCGCATGCTCGTCAAGAACCGCGGCGTGCCCGGCCCCGACGACTGGGCGGCGGCCCTGATCGGCTGGGAACTCGACATGGCCGAGCGCGGCTCCCTCGACCTCCTCGGCCCCTCCACGAAGCGCGCGCTGACCGTGGTGCTGGAAGGAACGCCGCCGGCGGAGGCCGGCCGGCAGGGCGACACGAACGGCGCCGCGATGCGGATCACCCCGGTCGGCATCGCGTTCCCCGCGACCCCACCCCCCACCTCCAACGCGGACACCGATAACCTGTCGAGACTGGTCGACCACACAGTCGCCGCGAGTCTCGTCACGCACAACACGTCGGTCGCACTGGCCGGCGCCGCGGCGGTCGCCGCCGCGGTGAGCGCGGGTGTCGGCGGGGCGAGTGTCGCCGGTGCCACGCAGACCGGCATCGCCGCCGCGCGGCTGGCGTCCCATCGCGGCCACTGGATCGCGGGCGCCGACGTCGCGGCCCGCATCCGCTGGGCCGCCGGCCTGGCCGAAGACGCGGCGCCTGACCAGGCCGCCGAGCTGATCGGCACCCTGGTCGGCACTAGCCTGGCCACCCAGGAGTCGGTGCCCGCCGCGTTCGCCGTGCTGAGCGCGATCCCCGATGACCCCTGGCGGGCGTGCCTGCTGGCCGCGTCGCTCGGCGGCGACACCGACACGATCGCCGCCATGGCCGGCGCGATCGCCGGCGCCTGCCACGGCCAGTCCGCGTTCCCGTCGCACGCGATCGCCATCATCGACGCCCACGGCTTCGCCCTCCCCGCCCTCGCCGACGCCCTCCTGGCGCTCCGGTGAACCCGCGGAGGCTCGTTCTCGCGGGCCAGGCAATCGTCGACGTCGTGCTGCGCGTCCCCGCCCTCCCGGAACGCGGCGGCGACGTGATCGCCACGTCCGCCGAGATCACGACGGGCGGCGGGTTCAACGTCATGGCCGCCGCCGCGCGCCAGGGCCTGCCGGTGCTGTACGCCGGCGGGCACGGCACCGGCCCGTGGGGCGACCTGGTCCGCGCGACGCTCGCCGCTGAAGGCATCGAGGCCCTCAGGCCGCCCGACCCCGGCCGGGACACCGGCTTCGACGTCGCCCTGGTCGAACCCGACGGCGAGCGCACCTTCGCCACCCACCTCGGCGCGGAGACGCTGGAGAGCTGGCCAGGCATCCCGATGACCGCCGGAGACATGGTCTACCTATCCGGCTACGGCCTGCCGAGAATCCCCCGTCGCCGCGACGCCGCCCAGGTGTTCATGGACCCGGGTCCGCTCGTCGCCCAGATCCCTGCAGACCTGCTCGACCCGGTGCTGGCCCGCTGCGACTGGCTGAGCTGTAACCAGCGAGAGGCCGGCCTGCTCTCGGGCAGCGCCGACCCGTCCGAGGCGGCCCGGCTGCTGCTGGAGCGGACCGATCACGCCAGCATCATGGTCAGGACCGGGGCCTCGGGGTGCGTCCTCGCGGTGCGCGGAGAGGAGATGACCCACGTCCCGGCGCCTGTGGTGCAGGCCGTTGACACGACGGGCGCCGGCGACACCCATGCCGGCGTGTTCATCGCCGCCCTCGCCGACGGGCTGTCTCCGGCGCAGGCCGCTGCCCGCGCCAATGCCGCCGCCGCCTTCTCCGTCACCCGCCCCGGGCCGGCGACGTCGCCGACCCGGGCCGCTCTCGACGCGTGGCTGGCTGACACCGGGTAGTCCGCGATTACCTCGTGTCTGCCTGGTGAATCGCCACGCCCGCGATGACGAGCGCGATGCCGGCCAGTTCGCGGACGGACGGGATCTGGTGGAGCACGACAGCGCCGATGACCACGGCGAACGCCGGGAGCAGGGCGAGCATCAGCGCGAACGTGGCCCTGGGGAGCCTGGCCATCGCCAGTTGGTCGGTGACGTAGGGGATCACCGAGGAGCACACCCCGACGCCGATGCCCCAGGCCAGCCAGGCCGGGTGGGTAAAGGCGGGCAGCGCCGCGCCGAGGCCTGCCGGGGTGACGACGACCGCGGCGATCAGCATCGCGGCGCCGAGCTGGTCGATCCCGCCGAAGACATCGCTCACCCTGGTGTTCGCCACCCGGTGACCCAGCACGACGTAGAGCATGAAGCCGGCGCAGTTGCCGAACGCGAACACCAGGCCAAGCGGGCTGACCCCGATCTGGATGGCGGTCAGCACCGCGACGCCGCCGACGCACAGGGCCAGCGCCGCGACGTTGCGCCGGGTCCTGGCGCCGAGCGCGGCCAGCACGACGGTGCCGAGGAACTCGATCGCCCCGACGGTGGCCAGCGGCAGCCGCGCGACCGCGAGGTAGAACAGCGCGTTCATCCCGGCGAGCACGCCGCCCAGCGCGAGCAGCGTGACCAGCTGGCGCCGGTCCAGCCGCCCAGCCAGCCGCCACGGCCGCCGCCACACGGCGAACGTGGCCGCGGCGCCGAAGATCCGCAGCCACAGCACGCCAGGCGCCGCGATGCGCGCGAACAGCAGCACGGCGAGCGAGGGGCCGAGGTAATGGAAGATCGCCGAGACCACGAAGAAGGACACCGGGGGAAGGTCCGCCGCCGTTCGCGTGAGCCGAGTGCCGGGCGCGATCGTGGCCATACCGCCATGCTGTCAGCTAGATTCGCTAAGAAGAATGGCATGCCATAGCCCCGGAGGCCGACTTGCCTAATAATCGACAGCATGTGAGGCTATCCGCCTACGATCGTGAAGAAGGCCTGCTGGACGATGTCAACCTGCGGATCCTGACCGAGCTGCAGGACAGCCCGCGCCTGCCGATGGCGGAACTGGCCCGCAGGATCGGCATGTCGGCCCCCTCCGTCACCGAACGGGTGCAACGGCTGGAACGGGCCGGCGTCATCGCCGGCTACCGGCTGGACATCGACCCGGCCGCGGTCGGGCTCCCAGTCACCGCGTTCGCCAGGATCAAGCCCATGCCGGGCAGCCTGCCCAGGATCGCCGAGCTCGCCGCCGAGCTGCCCCAGGTGACCGAGTGCTACCGGATCACCGGCGAGGACTGCTTCCTCATCAAGGTGCACGCCCCCGCCATCGAGCAGCTGGAAGCCACCCTCGACCGGTTCCTCGCCTACGGCAGCACGACCACCTCCATCGTGGTCTCCACCCCGGTCCCCAGGCGCCCGCCCCCCTTGCCCGCCCCACCGAAATGAAGGCGGGCCAGGGCGTGGCAGTCAGGCCAGCTCGCCGCCGAGGCCGGTGAAGCCGGTTACCGTGGACTGGCTGTGCGTCCCGCTGCGCCAGGTGCAGCTGGCCCGAGAACGACGGGAAGCGAGGCGAGGCCGCGCAGCACCAGGCCGTCGCCGTGCGTCCACGTGAGCGCGTCACGATCGGCGGCCAGCAGCAGGCCGGGGTGACGGCCGAACAGTGCCTCGAACGCGACCCGCGCTTCGAGCCGGGCAAGCGGCGCACCGAGGCAATAGTGAATGCCGTGGCCGAGCCCCAGGTTCGTCCCGTCGCCGCGGCCGATGTCGAGCGTGTGGGGCGCCGGGAAGCGGCTAGGATCGCGGTTGGCCGAGCCCAGGCACACCAGCACCTGTTCGCGGGCGGGGATCTCCACGCCGCCGACGGTCACCGGCTCGGTCGTTACCCGGAACGTGGCGTGGGGGACCGGGGCGGTGAACCTGATGAGCTCATCGATCGCGGCGGGCATCCGCCCGGGATCGGCCAGCAGCGCCTGGAGCTGGCGCGGATAATCGAGCAGGGCCACGACGCCGTTGCCGATGAGGCTGGCCGTGGTGTCATGACCGGCGACCACGAGCTGGAACAGGGTCGACAGCAGCTCTTGCGTGGTGAGCATGTCGTCGTCGACGGCGACCAGGACGCTGACCAGGTCCTCGCCCGGCTGCCGCCGTTTGGCCTCGACGAGCTCGCGAAGATAGGTCACGATGCCGTCGGAGGCCTCGACAGCCGCTGCCGGCGGGTCGCCGGCCCACCCGGTCAGCAGCACCTGGAACCACGCGTGCAGCCGGGGGCGGTCGGCCGCGGGGATGCCCAGCAGCTCGCCGATCACCCCGAACGGCAGCGGATAGGCGTATCCCTCGATGAGGTCGACGGTGGCGCCGGGGCCGGCGGCCGCCAGCTCGTCGAGCAGGCCCCCGGCGATCGCCCTGATGGCCGGCTCGAGCGCGGCGACCCGGCCTGGCGTGAAGGCCCGGGACACGAGCCGCCGCAGCCTGGTGTGGTCGGGCGGGTCGACGTTGAGCATGTGCCGCGAGAACTCCGGCCCTGGCAGGCCCTCGGCCACGACGTCGCCGTTGTCCCGCAGCGCGGCGAGCATGTCCTTGGAGATGCGCGGGTCGTTGAGCGCCTGGCGGGCGGAGTCGTAACCGAGCACGACCCAGGCCGGGTGACCGTCGGCCAGCCGCACCTTCTGCACCGGGCACCGTGACCTGGCCGCGGCGAAGTGACCGAACGGGTCGTCGCGGATCGCCGGCGACCAGCCGCCCCAGGTGGCCAGGACGTCCGTGGCGGCCGTGCTGTCCGTAGTGGCCGTGCTGTCAGCCATTGACGCCGGCCTCGGGACGGTAGCCGGTGCAGACCAGGTCGAGCCGGTCGATCCGGCCGTCCTCGCCGGCATCGGCGTACGCCTGCTGTTCGACGGTGAACCAGCCGGCGCCGAGCCGCTCAGCTCGCAGCCGCAGCCGCCAGCGCAGTTGAAGGCGGCCACCGACCTCGCCGAGGGTGGCCTCGACGAGCTCGAAGTCCCCGGTGTCGCCGAACCAGCGCGCGAACTGGGCGGCAATCTCCTCGCCGCCGGTCCACTCGCGCAGGCCCTTCGGCACCAGGGCGCGGAGCCTGGCGTCGGCGGAGAGCGTGCCCACAAGCGCGTCAAAGTCCTGGTCAGCCAGGCCCTGAAGGAATGCCCCTGCCAGGGCGGGCCGCGGCGGCGCGGTTGTCGCGCCGTGGCCGGACGGTGTTGTCGTCATGGATCCGTTGTACGGATCCGCCGCCGGAAGCGAATCGGGTAACTACCCGATGTTTCTGTCAGGTTCCGGAGTCGCCGCCGTCACGAGCAGGCCGTGCCGCATGGCGAACAGGGCGGCCTCGGTCCGGGTCTTTACCCCCAGCTTGGCGTAGATGTGCTCCAGGTGAGAGGACACCGTCTTGCGGCTGACGTGCAGCTCGGCGGCGATCTCGGGGTTGGATCGGCCCTGGCCGAGCAGCACGAGCACCTCGGCCTCGCGGCCCGTCAGCCCCGACGGCAGGCCGGGCCGGCGGCGCACCCGGTGGCCGCCGGCTTCGAGTACCGCCTGCACCGCGTCGCCGTCGAGGCGCCCGGCGCGCACCTCGTTGCGCATCATCCGTTCGGCCTCGCCGGCCTCGAATGCCGGGCGGTGCGGGCGGGGCTGACGGAGGGCGTGGTAGACGTCGGCGGCCCCGAGGATCCGCGCCGGAAGCGAGATGGCCTCACCCCGCAGCCCGTGCGGGTAACCGGAGCCGTCGAGGCGCTCGTGGTGCAGCGACGCGCAGTGCGCGACCTCGGCCAGCAGCGGTGTGCGGGCCAGCATCCGCTCGGTCAGGTACGGGTGGGTCCTGGCTCGCTCGCGCTGGGAGATGCTCCACGGGCCGGGCTCCTCCCAGACGCCGCTGGGAATGCCGATCATGCCGATGTCGTGTACCAGCGCCGCCCGGCGCAGCATGCCGACGTCGGCGGCCGGGAGCCCGAGCGTCGCGCCGGCCTGGGCGGCCAGGCCGGCCACCCCCCGCGAGTGGCCAAGGCGCAGCGGCGACTTCAGGTCGCTGAAGTCGGCGAAGGCGGTGAGCGCCCGGTCGAGCTGATCCTCGCTCAGCGCCGCACCCAGCCGCGGGTCGAGGCCGATCACTTCCTCCCATGCCGAGATGCCGCCGAGCCCGTCCAGGATCTCGGCGTGCCCCGCGCAGAAGCAGTCGACGAGGGCCGGATCGAACTGCGTGCCGCGCCGCTCGCGGGCCACCAGCAGCGCGGCCTCTGAGCCGCCGGCGTGGTGGAACGCCTCGACGACGTCGGCCAGGTGGACCAGGCGGATCGCGGGTGCCAGGTCATCGGCGCCCGCCAGCCCCGGCACGCCCCGCCCGTCCCACCGTTCGAAGGCCTGCAGCAGCGGCTCGCACACCGCGGGGCCGAGTTCCAGCCATCCGGCGAGATCGCTCGCCTCCTGGCAATGCGCCGTCATCACCTGCTGCACCGACCGGCCCGCGGTTGCCAGGAACTTCCCGATCATCCCGACGCGGTGGAAGCCCGGCTTGCCCCGGCCGAGGTGACGGGCGACGAAAACGGCCAGGCTGATGCCCCCGTAGTCGCCGTCGTGGCTGTCGGCGTACAACTCCGTTTCGTCGCCGAAGAGCGCCGCAACCTCCGCGGTGTCCACGGCGCAGCCCACCCACGCCAGCAGCGACGTGTAGTACGCGGACAGGCAGGCCGCCTGATCCATCCCGGCCGCCGCCCCGAGCCGCATGGCCACCACGGTCTGGCGCAGCACCCGTTCCATGGGCCGGCCCATGCCGAGGTCCGCCACCAGCGACAGGGTCGCCACCAGCTCGGCCAGGGTCACCGGGCGCGAGGAATCCGAAGCCACCGTCTCATTGTGCCGCTATACGGCCTGGGTTGTTGACTGCTGTGGTGGCCGATGTTAAGCCGGGGACGGGGTTTCCTCGGCTCAGGCTCAAGGGGGAGCAGCGATGCGCAGGCCACCGACTCGTCCGCTCTTCTTCGCGATCGTCGTTGCCCTCGTCGCGCTCTTGCTGCTGGCGTTCCAGCTCGCCGGGTCCCCGGCCGCGCCGGCGCGCGCGGCGAACGTCAGCGCGGTGCGATGAGCCGCCGGGCGGAGAAACGGGTCCGTTCCGGATAACTGGTTTGGATTTTTTACCGGAATCCACAGCTGGACAGTCGTTCCGGCGCCGGGCGCGGACCGCAGCCTGGCCTGGCCGCCGTGCGCGGCCGCGATCGCCTGGACGATGGACAGGCCGAGGCCGCTTCCCGTGGCCTCGGCGCCGTCGTGCCCGAACTGGTGGCCGCCGGTGCCGCCGTCGCCGCGGCCGCCGCGGTGGAAGCGGTCGAAGGCCCGGGAGGCGTCCTGCTCGGACATGCCGGGACCGTTGTCGCTGACCTCGAGCACCGCGCCGTCACCATCCGGGTAGAGGCGGACGGTGGCGGGGGTGCCCGGCGGGGTGTGCGCGCGGACATTGCCGAGCAGGTTCGCGAGCACCTGGCGGATCCGCGACTCGTCGGCGGTGACCACCAGGCTCGGCGGGACCTGCGCCCGCATCTCGCGCTCGGGCTCGACCGCTCGCGCGTCGGCCACCGCGTCCCTGGCCAGCAAGGCGAGGTCGGTCTCGGTCAGGTCGAGGGAGGACATGCGGTCGAGGCGGGCCAGCTCGAGCAGTTCGGCGACGAGCATGCTCATCCGGTCGGCTTCCTGCTCGATGCGCCGCATCGCGTTCGGCAGCTCAGCGGGGCCGAACGCGCCCTGACGGTACAGCTCGGCGTACCCACGGATCGTGGTCAGCGGGGTGCGCAGCTCGTGGGAGGCGTCGGCGGCGAACTGGCGCACCTTCTGTTCTGACTGCAGCCGGGCGCCGAAGGCCTGCTGGATGCGGTCGAGCATCGTGTTGATCGCCGCCGCGAGCCTGCCGGTCTCCTGGCGGCTGCTCGCGTCCGGCATCCGCGCCGCCAGGTCGCCGCTGCTCGTGATCATGTCGGCGGTGCTCGCCATCCGGTCGAGCGGAGCGAGGCCCCGGCCGATCAGCCAGCTGCCGCAGATGGCGAGCAGGGCGAGCAGCACGCCGCCGGTGATCAGCTCGGCGAGCACGAGGCCGCGCACGTGGCTGCCGACGGCGTCTGGCGAGCGGCCGACGAGGATGACGGCCGCGCCGGCCGGCACCAGGCTGGCGGACTGGCGGCTGGTGACGACGAGCGGGCGCCACGCGGCGGTCAGCGCCGGGTCGCCGTGCAGCGCGATGCTGAACGGCTCGCCGCGGGCGGCGAACTGGTTCAGGTACGCGGAAACCTGCGCGGCGGACTGGCCGGCGACGCCGGCGAGCACCGCCCGTAGTTCCGCCGCGGCGGATGACCCGGCGGTGAGTTCGCCGGTGGCGCCGGTGCGCAGCGACAGGTACGCGGCGGCGAACCCGTCGGTGCCCTGCGCGATCTCCTGGACCGACTGCCTGGCGGCGAGCCGGACTTCCTGGTTGAACTGGTTCTGCTCGAGGGTGCGGAGCACCACGGTGCTGACCCCGCCCATCACCACGAGGAAGGTCGCGGTCAGCGCGATCAGGCCGGCCAGCAGCCGGGTCCGCAGCGAGAGCGACCGCCGCCCCCACGCCGCAGCGGTCACGGCGAGCGCAAGGTGTAACCGACGCCGCGCTGGGTGTGGATCAACGGCGGCCCGAGCGGGTCGAGCTTGCGCCGCAGGTAACTCACGTAGGTCTCGAGAACCTGGGACTGCCCGGCGTACTCCCAGCCCCACACGTTTTCCAGCAGCTGCTTGCGGCTGAGCATCAGGCCCTGATTGCGCATCAGGTAGGCGAGCAGCCGGAACTCCGTCGGCGACAGCTCGACCGGGGTGCCCGCCCGGCGGACTGTCCAGTGCTCCTCGTCGAGCTCGAGGTCGGCCACGCGCAGCGTGGACCCGCCGTCGGCGTCGCCGTCCTCCGTGGCGTCCCGCTTGGCCGCGCGCCGCAGCACGGCCCGCACGCGGGCGACCAGGGCCTCGACAGAGAACGGCTTGGTGATGTAGTCGTCACCGCCGAGCGTCAGCCCGGTGACGGTGTCCGACGTGGTGTCCCTGGCGGTGAGAAAGATGACGGGCACGTCGTTGTCGCTCGCGCGAAGCCGCCGGCACACCTCGAAGCCGTCGATGTCAGGGAGCATCACGTCCAGCACGATGAGGTCCGGGGTGTCGACCGCGGCGAGCGCGAGCGCGTCCTTGCCCGTCGCGCCGGTCGTCACGGCACAGCCGTGAAACTTGAGGGCGACCTGGACGAGCTCGCGGATGTTCGGCTCGTCGTCGACGACTAGCACCTTCGGGATCGGGTCACCTTCTGTCAGGGCGGTCTGGTACGTGCTCTCCTGCATCATTGTGCCCCGTCCCGCCGGCCCCCCGCGTCCGTACTGGTCATGCGCGGAGTATGACCTGGCCGCCTGGGACACCTGATAGGAAACCCTGAGAGGAACCTGGGAACTGGCCGGCGGCGTTCGCGACAGACGGCACGAGGGTCCCCCGGGGTGCGTCCCGGGGGACCCTCGTGTTTTTCCGCGGCCCTGTCTTGATGAGCCCTGGCGGCCCCCGCCGTAACGCCGGCGCACGGCACGCAATTGCGTATGGTACTCCTGGTGGTCACAGTGTGCCAAGGTAATGCGGCCCTGTGTTTACCGGTGCTTTACCACCGCTAGGGCTGCTGGTCCAGGCTGCCCGCGAGCGACTCGTAAGTGCCCAGCACGACATCCCAGAACTTGTCGGCGTCGATATCGATCGCCACCAGCGCGTTCGGCGTGCCCGTCGCCTCGAAGTCGGTCACGGTCATCCCGGAGGTCCACGTTCCCGTGGTCTCCACCTGCACCAGCGCCGGCGTATAGGTGAAGACCGCCGGATCGGTGACGGACACGACCGCGCACACGTCGTGCACCGGCGGTTCCCCCGCGGTGTTGTCCGAGTCCGCGTACTGCGACAGCGCCGGCAGCAGCAGCTCAGAACCCAGCTTCCCGAACGACCGCATCCGTTCCTGCACGGCCGCCGTCGCCCGCGCCCGCAGCGTGACGTCCAGGCCGATCATCCGCACCGTCCAGCCCGCGGCGAACACGATGGCTGCCGCCTCGGGGTCGGCCCAGATGTTGTATTCGGCGGCGTGGTTCACGTTGCCGCGCCCGGCCGAGCCGCCCATGATCACGAAGTCCCTGACCCACTCGGGCAGCCGCGGCTCGCGGCGCACCGCCAGCGCGATGTTGGTCAGCGGCCCGGTCGCCACCAGCGTGATCTCACCCGGCGCGGCGGCGAGCGCGCCGATGATGAAGTCGATCGCATGCCCGTCGCGCGGCCCGTACGGCGGCGCGGGAAGGACAGCGCCGCCGAGGCCAGACTCGCCGTGCACGTGCCCGGCGTCGAGTGCCGGGCGCAGCAGCGGCGTCGGGCACCCCGCGGTCACCGGCACGTCGGGCGCGCCGGCGAATGACGCCACCGCCAGCGCGTTCGCCGTGGTCTTCGCCAGCCCCACGTTGCCGGCCACCGTGGTGATCCCGCTGAACTCGATCCCCGGGTGCCCGATGGCGAACGCGATCGCCAGCGCGTCGTCGATGCCCGGGTCGCAGTCGAGAATGACTTTGGTGCTCATGGTCCTGATAGCCTCTCACAGACGATGGACGAGGGAGGAAACCCGCCATGCACCAGCCGCCTATCCCGCAGATCGAGGCGACCGACCCGGAGATCGCGGGCCTGATCAACGGCGAGGCGCGCCGCCAGTCAGAGAAGATGCGGCTCATCCCGTCGGAGAACTACGTGTCGCTCGCCGTGCTCGAGGCGTGCGGCACGGTGCTGACCAACAAGTACTCCGAGGGCTACCCGGGCCGGCGGTACTACGAGGGCCAGCAGTTCATCGACCCCATCGAGACGCTCGCGATCGAGCGGGCGAAGGCGCTGTTCGCGGTGGACCACGCGAATGTGCAGCCGTACTCGGGATCGCCGGCGAACCTCGCGGTCTACCTGGCGTTCGCGCAGCCGGGCGACCCCATCATGGGCATGTCGCTGCCGATGGGCGGTCACCTCACGCACGGGGCCGCGGTGTCGGTCGGCGGCCGCTGGTTCCGGCCAGTGCAGTACGGCGTGCGGCGGGACACCGGCCGGATCGACTTCGATGAGGTGCGCGACCTGGCGCTCCGCGAGCGACCCAAGGTCATCTTCGCCGGCGGCACCGCGGTGCCGCGTACGATCGACTTCCCGGCATTCGCCGAGATCGCCGCGGAAGCGGGCGCGGTGCTCGTCGCGGACATCGCCCACATCGCGGGCCTGATCGCGGGCGGCGCGCACCCTTCCCCGGTCGGCTGCGCGCCAGTGATCACGACGACCACGCACAAGACGCTGCGCGGCCCGCGCGGCGCGATGATCATGACGGACGCGGAGCACGCGTCGCCGATTGACAAGGCGGTGTTCCCCGGCCTGCAGGGCGGCCCGCACAACCACACGACCGCGGGCATCGCGGTGGCGCTCCGCGAGGCGGCGGCGCCGTCGTTCCGCGCGTACGCCGCCCAGGTGGTCGCCAACGCCGCGGCGCTCGCCGTGGCCCTGCAAGAGCGCGGGTTCGACCTGGTGTCCGGCGGCACCGACAACCACCTGCTGCTCGTGGACCTGACCTCGAAGGGGATCGGCGGCAAGCCGGCCGCCAAGGCCCTGGACCGGGCCGGCATCGAGCTGAACTTCAACACGGTCCCGTTCGACCCGCG